>JABSQX010000065.1 GCA_013215615.1 Myxococcales bacterium
GGGCCCCGATAGCCGAGACCCGGCGCGATGGCGCGCAACCTGTCCAGTTCACGGGTGCGGCCCGGGGGCAACTCGAAGCGCCCCAGGCGCGTACCCGAGGGCAACCGATAGAGCGCGGCCAGCGCAGGATCCCGGAAGGGCTCACCGCGCAGGGTGCGGCGCCCTGCCCCGCGCACGTGGTCCACGGAGCGGAGCATGACCGTTTCGCCGCGGCGCGGGTGGCCCTGGAAACCCAGCGCGTGGCCGAGTTCGTGGAGCGCGGAGCCCAACCTCTCCGCGGGCGTCAGCGGAACCGGGCGGCCCAGCGCGTCCACGTCCACGCGGCGGACCAGCAATCGGGCCTCGACCAACGACGCGTCCAGCACCCCGCCCGCCCCCTCCCGCACTTCGCAATCCGCCCAGGTGATGCCGCTATAGCCTTCGGGTGCCGTGAAGCCCACCTCGATCGCGGTGGGCTCCCCACCGATTTCGAAGCGCAGGCCCAGTCCCGCCTGCTCCCAGGCACGCAGTGCCATCTCGATCACCCGCCGGTCGTCAGCGGTGGCTTCCGCGTCCAGCGCCACGCCCAGTGTGGCAGGAGTCGGCCAGCGACATAGGAAGGGCGTCAGCGTGTCGTCGAAAGCGAGCGCGTAGGGGTGCACGTCGGCCAGCAACCGGGCCTCTTCCGCGCGGAGGGCGGGCACCGGCTGGCTCGAATCCTCGACCCGCCAACCCGTGGCACACGCCGTCCAACACAACAGCAGCCCGAACCCCAGCGCGCGCGCACGGCGACCCCTCGGCATTGCGGGCGTTCGCATCGCTTTCTCTCGACCTCCCGGTCCCACACTCCCCAACGCGCTCTGCGCGGATGCGTCCAGCGTATCGCCGTCACGCCGACCAAGGAAGCACCCGCGCCTACGGCACGAGCGTTGGGGCTATACTCGGGTGGATGACGACCGCCAGCCCTTCCCATTCCCACGCAGATCACCAGCACGGAGGAGGGGCCACGCAACGCCGGCTGGCGCTGGTGCTGGCTCTCACCTTCATCTACATGATCGCCGAGGCGGTGGGCGGATGGCTCACCGGCTCCCTGGCCCTGCTCGCCGACGCCGGGCACATGCTCTCGGACGTAGCGGCACTGAGCCTGGCACTCTTCGCAATCTGGGTGGCCTCGCGGCGCTCGGGACCGCGCTGGACCTACGGCCGCGGCCGGGCCGAGATCCTTGCCGCCCTCGCCCAAGGCGTGGCGTTGGTGGCCGTAGCGCTGCTCATCATATTCGAGGCCCGGGAGCGCCTGGGCCAACCCCAGCACGTGGCGGGCCTCGGCGTGATGGCGATCGCCGCCGGGGGGCTCGGCATCAACCTCATCGCACTCTGGCTCCTGCAGGCAGGCCGCCGAGAAAGCCTGAACGTGCGCGGCGCCTGGCTCCACGTGATGAGCGATGCCCTGGGCAGCGTTGGAGCAGTCGCTTCCGGTGCCCTGATCTTCTTCTTTGGCTGGCAGTGGGCAGACCCCGTGGCCTCCATCGCGATCGCCGCGCTGGTACTGGCCTCCGCGTGGATGCTGATGCGCGACGCCGTCGATGTCCTGATGGAGGCAGCGCCTCGTGGCCTCGACCCCGACGAGATCCTGGCCAGCCTCTGCGCGCTCGGGGACGTGGAGAACGTCCACGACCTGCACGTCTGGAGCCTGGACGGCGGTCAGGTCGCGCTTTCCTGTCACATCGTCGTGCAGCGAAACGAGTCCAATACCCCCCTGCTCTCGCGGATCTATCAACTGCTGGGAGAGCGCTACGGGATCGGCCACGCAACCGTGCAATTCGAGCCGCCCGACTTCTCTGGCGAGAACCCGCAGTCGCTCTGCGGCGGCGGCTGCGAGAACAGCCTGGACACGGAGACCGCCCACGCCGAGGGCCGCCACGCTCACTGACCCGGAACACGGCATCGCGCGCCAGGAAAACGCGCACGCGCAGCAAGAAAGCGCTAGGGCGCGCAGCGCAATTCGATGCCGGGCTCGACATCCACCGGGAACCCGAAGATCGTGCCGTAGAACCAGAGCTCTCCCTCCAGCGCCCTTGCCACGTTCTCCGCCCGCCGGAAACCGTGCCCCTCGCCCTCGAAGCACACGTAGGCATGGGGCAGCCC
Source organism: Myxococcales bacterium (assembly GCA_013215615.1). Taxonomy (GTDB): domain Bacteria; phylum Myxococcota_A; class UBA9160; order UBA9160; family SMWR01; genus JABSQX01. The sequence goes on from JABSQX010000065.1 coordinate 2,125, forward strand.
CTGCGCCGCCAGCGCAGCCACCATGCTCTCCGCCTGACCGGGCGGAACCACCCGATCGTCGAGGCCCTGGAAGAAGATCACGGGGCAGGAGAGTTGCTCGCAGTGGTGGATCGGGGAGCGCGATCGATACAGGTCGCGGCGCTCCGGGTAGGGGCCCACCAGCCCATCGCAGTAGTGCTTTTCGAACTTGTGGGTGTCGCGCACCAACGCCTCGAGATCGCCGATCCCGTAGTGGCTGGCGCCGGCATGGAAGACGTCGTGGAAGGTCAGTGCACACAGTGTCGTGTATCCACCCGCGCTGCCTCCGCTGATCGCGAGGCGTTCCGGGTCCACGCGACCCAAGGCTGCGAGTTCGCGAGCGACGCCCGCACAATCCTCCACGTCCAGCAAACCCCAGGCCCCGTTCAAGCGCTGGCGGTAGGCACGTCCGAACCCCGTGCTGCCGCGGTAGTTGACGTCCGCCACCGCGAAGCCGCGACTGGTGAAGAACTGGATACGCGGATCGAAAGCGGTTCGGGCCGCGGCAGTGGGCCCTCCGTGACTCTTGACGATCAGGGGGGGAGCACTTCGCGCGGGAGCGCGGACCCGGGGGTTGCGGGGCGGATACAGGAAGAAGGGGACCTCCTCCCCGTCGTCCATCGATACCCGCAAGCTCTCGGGCAGCGAGATCAACGCCGGGTCCAGTTCGCCCTCCACGCTCTCGCGCAAGGTCTCGAGCGCCAGCGTGTCCAGATCGAGACACGTCACGGAAGCTGGCTGCGCGGGGCCCGCCCCCACGAAGCAGGCGCGATTCCCCTCCACGCGCAGTCCCTCGAAAACCTCGAAGGGAAGCGGGAGCACTTCGAGCCGCCCGCTCGCGAGGTCCAGTCGCGCCAGCCGCTGGCGCCCCTCCTCGAAATAGCTGCACAACAACGACTGCTCGGAGACGAACGCCCAACTCGACATCGCGAAGCCCCACTGCGGGGACGCGAAGTCCGCATGCCGTTCGCAGAGCGGGTACGGGCCGCCCTCGCGGAGTTGCTGGAGGTTCCACCAGCCCGAGCGATCCGACACGTAGGTGAGGATCCCGGACGGGGAGAAGCCGGGCTGGACGATCGATTCTCCGGGCGTCCCCAACTGGATGCGCGGCGCGCCGGGCCCGCTGGCCCCCCAGTCCACGACGTGCAACTGCGTGGCGTCCCAGGGCATATCGGGGTGGCGCCAGGCCAGGAAGGCCAACTGGCTGCCATCCGGCGAGAAGCAGGGGCTGCTCACGAAGTCGAAACCGGTGGCGAAGTGCCGGACGCTGCCGTTGCCTTGCAGCGGAATGGCCACCAGCCGGTTGCTCGCCTCGGCGCCGGGACGCGGCCGCTCCTCCACCGCCACCAACCAATCTCCCGCTGGCGCAATCGCGAAGTCTGCGTGCTCGGCGCCACCCTCGCCCAGCGTCCGCGGAGCTCCACCGGAGAACGGGACGAAAAGCGCTCGCTGGCGGCCTCCCTCGGCCACCACCAGTCCGTTCCGCGCCAGCGCGTAGTCCCCGCCCCCGTACTCGTGCACGCGGCTGCGTGCGTCGACATCCGCCGGAGACACATCTTCCACCGCGCCCGCACCCGCCGCGCGTACCACCACCTGCCGACCGCGCTCGGCCGGCCTGCCCTCGATCCAGTAGACCTGCCCGTCCCGGATCCGCGGCTGCGACAGGCGCCGACTGCCGGCCGCGATGCGGCGGGCCGCGAGGGGCGAGGGCCAGCTCCCGTAGTTCCGGCTTTCGAGCCGCTCCCTCATGGCGCCCGGCAACTCACGGCGGGCAGTGTACAATGCTCGGCCCCACTCGTGAGAGCACCCCGTGCCCAGTTTCGTCCTGATCGGCCACGACGTCTCCGAAAGCGCGGAGCTGCGGAAACGGTACCGGCCCGCACACCTCGAGGGGATCGAGGGCCTCGAAGCAGCGGGGCGCATCCACTTCGCGGGTCCGATGCTCGATGCCGAGGGGCAGCCGCTGGGCAGCATCATCCTCTTCGAGGCGCGCGACCTCGAGGACGCGCGTGGCATCGCGGCGCGAGATCCCTACGTGTGCGAGGGCGTCTTCGAGCGCCACGAAGTTCGCGAAGTCCGGCAGGTCTTGCCTCGCACCTGAGTGCCCCCGGAGCAAGGACCTCAGCGGCTCCCACAGCCTTCCCGGCGCCGACCCTGGCCCCTCACCGCGAGCGTCGAACCCAGCGAGAGCCGCACTGCACCGTCGCGTCCGGTCCACCAGACTTGCGTCCCGCGCGCACGCAGGCGCGTCAGGACCTCGGCGTGCGGTGTCGGGAAGCGACCCACGCAGGGCGCCGAGATCACCGCCAGCCGCGCACCCACGGCCGCCAGGAAGGCCGGTGTGGACGAGCTTCGGCTCCCGTGGTGGGGGACCAGCAGCACCTCCGCGGCCAGGGGCGCGTCCGAAGCCAGCAGGGCCGCCTCTCCGCGGGCCTCGAGATCCCCGGGCAGCAGCAGGCTGCGCGGGCCGCGTTCCACGCGCACCACCAGCGAGGCATCGTTCCGACTGGCGGCCTCGTAGCTTGGGGGCGGCCAGAGCGGCGATACGTGCAGGTCTCCGAACTGCTGGGAGGGCGAGCCGGCTCCGCGCTCCTCCACCGGGATCCCGTGTCGCCTCGCCACCGCACGCAGCGCTTCGAAGTCGGGAGAATCCCCCCGGCCAAGCGGCAGCCAGACACGCCCCACTTCGATGCCCCGTAGCACCGCCGGCAGGCCTCCCCGGTGATCGAGATCCCCATGGCTCGCCACCACCAGGTCGAGGCGAGACACTCCCAGCGCCGCCAAGGCGGGCAGCACGTCGCGCTCGCCGCGATCCCAGCGCTCGGCGAGGGCCCCGCCTGCGTCCACCAGCAGCGCGGCCTGCGAGCCCTGGACGAGCACGGCGTCGCCCTGCCCCACGTCCAGCACCACGGCTCGAGGTGGAGCGGGCTCGAAACGCTGCGGGGGCGCCACCGCGAGCAAGCCGGACACCGTCAGGGCGCCCAGCACCCGCCAATGCGTTCGCTTCGTGCAGGCCGTTGCGAGGCCCAGCGCCCCGGCCGCCAGCACCCAGACATCCGCCGTCGGCGTCGCGCGGGCGCCCGGCAGGACCGCCGCAAGGCGCTCAACCCCGGCGAGGGAAAGGCCGGCGAGCGCCTCACAGAATTCGAGCCCGAGTCCGCTCGCGGGGTCCCCCGGCAGGGCGGACAGGACGACTGCTGCCAGGGCGGCGGGCAGCAACACGAGTCCCGTCCAGGGGATGGCGACCAAGTTGACGATCAGCCCGGCCGGAGCACTACTTCCGAAGTGCCAGGCAGCCAGCGGCGCGGTCACCGCCATCGCGGTGGCACTGGCCCACAACAATGAGTGCTTGCCATCGCGCGCACCCGCATCCACGCCGGCAACCAGGGCGGCCGCCGCCGCAAAGGAGAGTTGCGCGCCCGGCTCGAAGAGCGCCGCGGGCTCAGCGACCAACACCGCCAGCGCGGCCGCCGCCAGGCGACCCGCCGGGCGCCCGGGTCTCACCAGCAAGGCGGCGCCGGCCCCCACCGCCAGGAACACCCAGGCCCGACGCACCGGAACCGCGAATCCGGTGAGCAACGCGTAGACCCCGGCCACCCACAAGCAGGTGAAGAGCGCCCATCGGCGCGTGTCGACGCGGGCGGAGAGCATCGCGGACCCGCGCAGCAGGCGGGCCAGGATTCGGTAGGCGAGTCCGGCCACCAGCGCGAGGTGCAGGCCGGACACCGCCAGCAGGTGGCCGATGCCCAGCGAGCGAAACTGCTCGCGAGTCTCCTGGGAAAGCGACGAGCGATCGCCGAGCCCCAATGCCCGCAACAACGCGCGGGCATCGCCCGTTCCCGACAGGGCCGCCAGTCGTCTCGCGCGCAGCCGCAGCGCGGTCTGCTTCGCTCCCGCCGAGGGAACTCCCTGCGCGACGAGCAGTTCCGGATCGACGAGCCATGCACGACCCTCTCGGCCGGAACGTCGCATGGCCGCTTCGAGATCCCGCGTTCCGGGGTTCCTGGGGGGCTGGGGGGCGCGCAGAAGCGCTCGGGCGCGCAGGCGCTGGCCGGGCAGCGCCGCGAAGCCCTGGAGGCCGGGGGCCGCGCCTGTCTCGTCCAGCACTTCCACGAGCCGAAGCCTCTCGGGCGGCTGCACGGGACCCGACCCCGCGACCCCTTCCAGTTCGAGCCAGGCAAGCCCCGCGTGCTGTCCGCCGCCGCGCACACGCCCCTCCAGCGTCGACTCCACGGGTTGACGGGGCAGCCGATCGCCATCTGCCCCCACCGCGAGCGCGAGAGCGCCCCCGGCCACCGCCGTCCACAGGACTGCGTGGGCTCGCAGGGCCGGCACCCCGATGCCTGTCCCCAGGGCGGCGGCACCGGTCAGAAGGGCCAAGGGGGCGGGCAGCGCGCCCAACTCGGCGAACACGATGCCAACGGCCCACGCGCAGGCGATCCCGGGCAAGGAGGGGGTCACCGACGACCTCCGGGACCGGGAACAGGAGAGTAGCCGGTCCCGGGGCGCTCGCGATCAGTGCAGGACCTTGTTCCCGCTGGCCTCCACCCGCTGTCGGATCTGGATCGCGTAGCCTGCCAGCAGACGTACGCCCTCGTCGAGTTTTCGGATCTCGTTGGCGATGTCCGAGAACAGGTTCTCGAACTCCTGCCGTTCCGCGGCCGGCCCCTTCACCGCTTCCCCTGCGTAGATCCGATACGACGCCGCGACGGCCTCGATCAAGTCCTGGGCCTCCTCCCGCCCGCGCCCTTCGAATCGCGGCAGCAGGACCTCCGTGAGTCGCGCGATCAGCTCCGGGGCCACACCCCGGGCCTCCAATGCGAGGCGGAGCTTCGCGGCCGCCCCCCAGTTGTCATGTTCCGATGCCATCGCTCTCTCCAACTCGTGCCGGGGGGTTCCGCGTGGTCGCACGGCGCCCCTCCCGTGGATGGGTGGTCGCAAGATCCATGCCGCGAGATCGAATTCTTCGGCGGCGGCAAGCACCCGGGCAAGCTCCTGTAGGCGGGTCGGTTTCTCGTTTCACCGGATCTCGCTGGCGCGGAGCGGAGATCCAGTCAGAGTGGAAGCAATGCAACCCTGTGAGAAAGCCGCTTCCCCACTACTCGGGTGAGAACTCGTCCAGGAAAGCCCGAAGTCGCTGGGCGTCACCGGCCGAAACACCACTCACGGCCGCCAGGACCTCCTCGCTCGCTTCCTTCACCGCGCGCAAGGACCCCAACTCGCGCAACAGGGCCGCCCGCTTCTTGGGCCCGATGCCAGGCAACTCCTCGAGCAACGAGGCGAAGTTGCGCTTGGAGCGCAACGAGCGCTGGAATTCGATCGCAAAGCGGTGCGACTCATCCCGGACGCGCTGCAGGAGCAGCAGGCCCCGCGAGTTGGGCGCGAGCCGTACCGGGTCCTTGCGTTCCGGCAGGAAGATCCGCTCCGCCTTCAGGCCGCCCGATCGCTTCACCCGGGGCCTGCGACTCTCTTCGTCTCGTTCCTTGGCGATCGAGATCGCGGGCGTGTCGCAGCCGACGTCGTCGAGCGCCGCGCGCAATACCCCCAGCTGCCCCTTGCCGCCGTCCACCAGGAAGAGGTCCGGGAGGGGCTCCTGCTCCAGGCGCGCCAGTCGCCGTTGGAAGACCTCGCGCAGGCACGCGTAGTCATCGTCAGGAGCGGCCTGGCGGATCTTGTAACGACGGTAGTCGGCCTTGCAGGGCAGACCGTCCTCGAAGACCACCCGGCTCGCCACGCTGAGCGTGCCCTGCAGCGTCGACACGTCGTAGCCCTCGATGCGGTCCGGACGCTTCGGCAGGGCGAGGCGTTCTTTCAGCTCCTCGAGAGTCGCCACCACGCTCTCCCGGGCTTGAAGGCGCCGTCCGAGCCCCAGCTCGGCGTTCTCGATCGCCATGCCGAGCAACTCGTGGAGCTTGCCGCGCCGGGGCACGCGCAGCCCCACGGCGCGCCCCGCCTGTTCGCGCAACCACTCCACGAGCACGCCGTCGTCCTCTGGCGCGCAGGGGGTCAGGATCTCCCGCGGCACTTCGCGACCGCTTCCCGCCCCGTAATACTGCGCGAGGAAGGACCCCATCAGCATGCCGTCGTCCAGCATCACGTCCGTAAGCCCATAGCCGTAGCTCTCCACCACCCTGCCCTCCCGCACCTTCAGGACGCGCACCTCCACGTCGCCGGCGTGGCGCGCCAGGCCGAAGACGTCCCGGTCGACGGCGCTCTCGGTGACAATCTGCTGGCTCTCGAGCGTGCGCTCCACCGCGCCGATCTGGTCCCGCAGACGCGCCGCCTCCTCGAAGTCGAGGGCGGTGGAAGCCTCGTCCATGCGCGCCCGAAGCTGTGCCACCAGCTTCCCAGAGCGCCCGCGCAGGAAGAGCACCGTGCCCCGCACGAGTTCCGCGTACCGCTCTCGATCGGTGAGATCGCAGCAGGGGCCCACGCAGCGCTTCATCTCGTACTCGATGCACGGGCGCCCGCGGCGCTGGTAGTCGCGAAAACTGGAGTCGCTGCAGGAGCGCAGTGGAAAGATGCGCCGCAAGCCCGAGACCACCTCGTGCATGGCGACGCTCGAGGTGTAGGGGCCGAAGTAGAGCGCGCCGTCCTTCACGAAGCGCCGGACCTGGGTCAGGCGGGGCCAGTCCTGCTGGGGGTCCAGGCGCAGCGCGAGATACTGCTTGTCGTCCCGCAGCCGTACGTTGAAGGGCGGCCGGTGCCGCTTGATGAGCTCGTTCTCGAGCAGCAACGCGTCCTTGGCGCTCGGGGTCACTACCACTTCCACGTCCTCGGCGCGCTCGAGGAGCTTCGGGATCTGGGCGCGCCCGTCGCCGCCGCCCACGTACTGACGCACCCGGCTCCGCAGGTTCTGGGCCTTGCCCACGTAGAGCACGCGCCCGCGAATGCTCTTGAAGAGATACACCCCGGGACTCGTGGGGAGCGATCGGACCTGGTCTTCGAGTCCCATGCTCAGCAGCGGCGCAGGCGCTCGCCCTCGAGCGCCTGGATGCGATCGCGCAGGTCCGCAGCCCGCTCGAAGGCGAGTTCCCGGGCGGCCTCCGCCATCTCCCGGCGCAGCGACTCGATGAGCTGCGGGAGTTCATGGGCCGGAATTTCCGGCTCGCCATCGCCGGTTGTCGCGGGCACCGTCACGTAGTCGGATTCCCAGATCGAGTCCCTCAGGCTGTCGATGCGCTTGGTGATGCTTCGCGGCGTGATGTCGTTTTCCTCGTTGTAGCGTCGCTGCAGCTCACGGCGCCGCTCGGTCTCCTCCAGCGTCCTTCGGATGGATTCGGTCTGCCGGTCGGCGTAGAGGATCACCCGGCCGTCCACGTTCCGGGATGCTCGACCAATGGTCTGGATCAGCGAACGCGTGGAGCGCAGGAATCCCTCCTTGTCCGCATCAAAGATCGCCACCAGCGAGACCTCGGGGATGTCGAGGCCCTCGCGCAGCAGGTTGATGCCCACGAGCACGTCGAATTTCCCCTCGCGGAGTTCGCGGATGATGTCCATGCGGTCCAGGGTCTTCACGTCGCTGTGCAGATAGCGGACCAGGATGCCCAGCTCGCCGTAGTACTCGGTGAGCTCCTCGGCCATGCGCTTGGTGAGCGTGGTGACCAGTACGCGAGTTCCCCCGGCGACGCATTCGCGGATGTCTGCCAACAGGTCGTCCACCTGCCCGGCGGCAGCGCGGACCTCGACCTGGGGATCCACGAGCCCGGTGGGACGGATGATCTGCTCCACCACCACGCCCCCACAGTGCTCCATCTCGTAGTCAGCCGGTGTCGCGGAGACATAGACACGCTGAGGAGCACGCGACTCCCACTCCTCGAAACGCAGCGGGCGGTTGTCGAGCGCCGATGGCAAACGCCATCCGAACTCCACCAGGGTCTCCTTGCGCGCCCGGTCCCCCCGGAACATGCCGCCGATCTGGGGAACGCTGATGTGGCTTTCGTCCAGAAAGACCAGTCGATCCTCGGGAAAGTAGTCGTGGAGCGTAAAGGGGGTCTGCCCGGCCGCGCGCCCGTCCAGCCAGCGCGAGTAGTTCTCGACCCCGTGACAGAAGCCCATCTCCTCGAGCATCTCGAGGTCGTAGAGAGTGCGCTGTTCCAGGCGCTGAGCTTCCAGCAGCTTGCCCTCGTTCCGAAAGTGCGCGAGCCGTTCCTCGAGCTCCTCCCGGATCCCTTCCCTGGCACGCTCGAGCACCGCCTCGCCGGCCACGTAGTGGCTGGCGGGGTAGACCATGGCTCGCTTGGGGCGCGCGACCACCGTCCCACGCAGGGGATCGATCTCGGCCAACGCTTCCACCTCGTCNCCGAAGAANTCGACGCGCAGCGCCCGCTCCGCTTCGTACTGCGGGAAGATCTCCACCACGTCGCCGCGGACCCGGAAGGTGCCCCGGTGAAAGTCCATGTCATTGCGCTCGTAGAGCATNTTGACGAGCTGACGCAGCAGATCGTCGCGGACCAACTGCATTCCCGTCTCCACGTAAACGTGCATGCCGCCGTAGGTCTCCGGCGCGCCCAAGCCGTAGATCGCCGAGACGCTGGCGACCACGACCACGTCTCGCCGGGTGAGGAGCGCGTGGGTGGTGGAGTGGCGCAGCTTGTCGATCTCGTCGTTGACCGAGGAATCCTTCTCGATGTAGGTGTCGCTGCTGGGGATGTAGGCCTCGGGCTGGTAGTAGTCGTAGTAGGAGACGAAGTACTCGACCGCGTTGTCGGGAAACAGGCCCCGGAACTCCGAGTAGAGCTGCGCGGCCAGGGTCTTGTTGGGCGCCATCACCAGGGTGGGACGCCCGATCTGTTCGATCACGCAGGCCATGGTGAAGGACTTGCCACTGCCCGTGACGCCGAGCAGGGTCTGGTGGGGATCGCCGGCCTCGATGCCCCGGACGAGTTGGGCGATCGCAGCGGGCTGGTCGCCGCAGGGCTCGAAATCCGACACCAGGCGGAAGCCCTCTCCCCCCTCCCTCATGCGGGCACCAGCAGCACTACGGCCTGGGCCGCAATGCCCTCCCCGCGCCCGATCGCCCCCAATTCGTCGGTGCTGGTGATCTTGACGCTGACACGGGAGGGCGACACGTCGAGCAGGGACGCCAGGGAATCCCGCAGCGCCTCGCGCTGCGCTCCCAGGCGAGGCTCTTGGGCGATCACGGTGGTGTCCAGGTTGCCGATCGCAAAGCCCTCCTTCTCCACCACCCCGAGCACCCTCTCCAGCAGCTCACCGCTGGCCACGCCCGTTAGCGCGGGATCCTCCGAGGGGAAGTGGCTGCCCAGGTCGCCCGCACCCACCGCTCCCAACAAGGCGCTCGCGACAGCGTGCAGCAGGACGTCCCCGTCCGAGTGCCCGGCCAGGCCCCGAGCGTGCGGAATGCGCACGCCCCCCAGCCAGAGCGTGCGCCCTTCTACGAGCCGGTGGGCGTCCCAACCCTGGCCGATCCTCACGAGTCCGTCACCCGCAGGGCTTCCGCCAACGCCAGATCCCGGGGCGCCGTGATCTTGAAGTTCCCGGGGTCTCCCTCCACGACGCGAATCGGCGCGCCCAGTGCCTCCACGAGCTGCGAGCAGTCGCTGCCACGGCGCCCTTCCGCGGCTGCCCGGCCCAGAGCGTCGCGCAACAGATCCACGGCAAAGACCTGGGGGGTCTGCGCCGCCCAGCACTCGGAACGCGGCGGCGTCTCCACCACCAGACCGTCGCGCACGCGCTTCAAGGTATCCGCCGCGGGCACCGCGAGGATCGCGGCACCTGCTTCGCGCGCAGCTGCCACGACCCGGGAGACGTCCGCGACGCGAACCCGGGGGCGAGCGGCGTCGTGGACCGCCACCCAGCCCACGTCTTCGGGCAACGCGCGCAGACCGGCAGCCACCGAGTCCTGGCGCTCTACGCCCCCTGGCACGCAAGGCCAGCGCTTCCCGGAGTCATGGAGCACCGCGAGCGCCGACTCGAAAGCCCGCTGCTCCGATTCGGGCACCACGGGAACCACGAGATCGATCTCCGGGGTCGCCTCCAATGTGGCCAGCGCATGGGCGATGAGCGGCTGGCCGTCCAGGGGCACCAGCGCCTTGGGGAGAGCGTGGCGAAGCCGCTCGCCGCGGCCGGCGCCCAGCAGGAGAGCGGCGACGCGCATCAGTCCATGATAGCGGGGGCTGGGGGCCTTCCGCAGCACACGAGGCTCCCCGCGCGCAGGATGCGGGGTTGGTAGACTCCGCGGGCTCTCCCCTTCGAAAGGTTCGCCATGACCCAGCGCGCTCTCCTACTCGCCCTCACCCTCGCAGTCTCGCCCGTAGCCGGCCTCGGCGCGGAGCCCCCGCGCGCTTCCGCGCCCCTGCTCCATGGCACCTTGGATCTCGGCCTCGAAGATGCGGTGGAGATGGCGCTCGAGAACAACCTGGGCGTGCAGGTGGATCGCTTCGACCCGCTGATCGCCGGACTCGACGCGGACGCGGCCTGGGGAGCCTTCGACCCAACTTTCTTTGGCGAGTTCGGCTACTTGGACGACAAGACCCCGAACTCCATCTCGTTCACGGGGACGAAGCAGAGCGTGATCCGAAACAGCGACGGCGTCGCTGGGTTCCGGGGCCTGCTGCCCCTGCTGGGCACCGAGTACGAGGGCCGATTCGAGGGCAGCCGGACCACCAGCAACAGCGCCGTCGAGACCCTGTCCCCCCGCTACGAGTCGGGCTGGACGCTGAGCTTGCGGCAGCCGCTCCTCAAGGACCTGATCTGGAGCCAGCCCTGGACGCAGGTGCGCACGACCCGCATCAACGCGAATGGCGCGCTCGAGGAGTTCCGCAGTGCGGTGATGAACCTGGTCCAGAGCGTGGAGGACGCCTACTGGCAGTTGAGCGCGGACGAGGAGGAGGTGCGGGTCGCGATCAAGAGCCTGGAAACCGCCGACGCGCTGCTCGACCAGACACGAACCCAGTTCGAGGTGGGCGTGGTTTCCAGGGTCGAGGTCACCGAGGCCGAAGCCGGTCTCGAGGCCCGGCGCTTCAACCTCATCGTGGCGGAGAACCGATACCGCAACCAGCAGGATGTGCTCATCGACCTGGTGCTGGGACCCGGTCTGCACGCCACCTCTACGCTGGAGATCGACCCCACCGATCATCCCGAGGCTTACGTGGCCTACGAGATCGACGTCGCGGAGGCGGTGAACAACGCCTTCGAGCACCGGCCCGAGTTGAGCGCCGCGCGGCTGCGCGTGGAGAACACCGGGATCCAGAAGCAGGCCGCCTGGAACCAGCGGCTCCCGGAACTCGACGCCGTCCTCAGCTACGGCGAGGAGGGCCTTGCGGGCACGACGAACCCCAACTGCATTCCCTTCCCCGGAGGCCCCGCCTGCCCGGAGGTCCGCGGAAACCTCTCGGACACCACGCGCCTCTACGACGACAACCCGGCCTTTAGCGTGCGCGCCCAATTCTCGATCCCGATTCCCAACACCGCGGCTCGAAAGACCTACGACCGCCGTGAACTCGAGCAGCAGCGGGCCCAGACCCGGCTGCGACAGCTCGAACAGCAGATCATCCTCGAGGTGCGCCGCGCTTCCCGCAACCTCGAAGCCGCCCAGAGCGGAATCGAATCCGCCCGCCGCGCCGCGGAGGCCTCCCAGGAGCAACTGCGCGCCGAGCGGATCCGCCTCGAATACGGGGAGTCGACGCCCTTCGACGTACTGCTGCGGGAGGAGAAACTGGTGGATCGGGAGGTGGATCGCATCGAGGCCTACCGCGCCTACCAGAGTTCGGCGACAGCCCTCGACCGCGCCCAGGGCACCATTCTGCGCAATCGCAACATCCGCATCGAAGCCGCCTCTTCCCTGCGTTAGGCTGTGCGACGAGGGAGTACGCGGTGAGCCTTTTTGGCAAGAGCGACGGAGAGGACGCTGGGAGCGGACCTTCCGAGACCTTCGAGCAGAGCCAACGAGCCGCGCAGGGCCCGAATCCGGCTCCCGCGCAGCGCAGCAAGGGGGATGACAAGGTGGCGAACATCGGCGAATCCATCGTCTTCAAGGGCGACCTCAGCGGCCAGGAAGACCTGGTAGTCGAGGGAACGGTCGAAGGCCGGGTCGAACTGCCCGACAACCAGCTCACCATCGGCACCAAGGGCCGCGCGAACGCGGAACTCAACGCGAAGACCATCTTGGTGGTGGGCCGCGTCACGGGCAACATCCGGGCCAGTGAGCGCATCGAAATCCAGGCCAGCGGGATCGTGGAAGGTGACGTCTGCGCCCCGCGCCTGGTCGTTGCCGAGGGCGCCGTGGTCAACGGCTCCATCGAGATGGGTTCCTCGAAGAAGGGCCTGCAGGCGGCGACCACTGCTCCGGCGAGCCCGCAGCCTCCCGAGCGCAAGGCGGGCTAAGCGTCTCCGCTAGATCTTCGCGCGGGAGCCTTCCCGCTGCTTGGGGTGGCGACCGCGAGAAGAACCCGATTGCCCGGCTCCACGCACCGCGTCCGCGCCCCCCAACTTGGTTTCCAACAGCAACAGGGTCGGCGCCGCGACGAAGGTCGATGAGTAGGTGCCCACCACGATGCCGATCGCCATGGCCATCGCGAAGGGTCGGATCACCTCGCCACCGAAGATCAGCAGGCAGAGCACCGCGCCCAGGGTAGTCGCCGAGGTCAGCACCGTGCGCGAGAGCGTCTGATTCACGCTCAGGTTCAAGACCTCCACGAGATCACGCTTGGTCCGGATCTCCATGTTCTCGCGAATGCGGTCGTAGATGATGATGGTGTCGTTCAGGCTGTAGCCCAGGATGGCGAGCAGGGCCGCCAAGACGCGCAGATCGAACTCCAGGCCCAGCATCACGAAGATGCCGGCGGTGATCCCCACGTCGTGCAGCAACGCGATCACCGCGCCCGGCGCGAAGCGTACGCTGAAGCGGAAAGCGATGTACGCCAGGATCATCAGGCAGGCAATCGCGATGGAACTGAGCCCGTCGCGGCGCAGCTCGTCACCGACGCGCGGGCCCACGTATTCGAGTCGCATCAGTTCCGCGGGGCCGATCCGATTGGCGAGCGCGAGTAGAACACGGTCCGCCACGCCTGCCGCGTCCAGGGCCGTCGGATCCATGCCCCGGACCGCGTCGAGTTCGGCGACACGCGCCAACTGATCCTCGTTGAGCGAGCAGTCCGTGATGGCGTCGACGCTCGCGGCTACCTGGCTGAAGCGCAGAAGGAACTCGCCGCTGCCGGGCTCGCCGTAGCGGACGACGCTGGCATCCTCCACCCCGCAGGCACCTGCGACCTCGCGGATCCTCCCCTCATCGGCCCCGGCTTCGGGTTGGAATCGCAGCTGCAACTCGGTGCCGCCCGCGAAGTCGATCCCGAGGCGCACGCCTCGCAGACCCACGGCTGCTATGGAGGACAGCAGCAATACGGCCGAGATCGCGAAAGCGATCCGTCGCTTTCCGATGAAATCGATGTGGGTCCCGGGTCTGATGATCTCGAAGGGCAATTCGTGAACTCCGTCAGATGGAGAGGCTTTCCACCGGGCGATTGCCGGGGTAGATGGCGAAGAGCAAACGTGTCAGTACCAGGGCCGCGAAAACGCTGGTCACGATGCCCACCGAGAGCGTGACCGCGAAGCCCTTGATGGGGCCGGTCCCGTACTCGAAGAGCACCAGCGCCGTGATCAACGTGGTGATGTTGGCGTCCAGAATGGTCCAACGCGCCTTGTTGAAGCCGGTTTGGATGGCGCCCCGNGGCGTCTTGGCNGCCCGCAATTCNTCGCGAATTCGCTCGAAGATGATCACGTTGGCATCCACCGCCATGCCCACGGTAAGCACGATGCCTGCGATGCCAGGGAGCGTGAGGGTCGCCTCGAAGAGCGACATGATCCCCATCAGCATCAACAGGTTCGCGATCAGCGCCACACTCGCGTAGAGACCGGACATCCGGTAATAGACGCAGACCATCCCCAAGATCAGCACGAGGCCCACCATGGACGCCTGCAGGCCTCTGCGAATCGAGTCCGCGCCCAACGCCGGGCCGACGGTGCGCTCCTCCTCGATCTCCACCGGGATCGGCAACGAGCCGGAGCGCAACACGACCGCCAGGTCCGCTGCCTCCTGGCTGGTGAAACGGCCCTCGATCTGGCCGCGCGCGCCGATCCGGCTGCGGATCACGGGGGCGCTATAGACGCGCTCGTCCAGCACGATGGCCATCTGCTGTCCCACGTTCTCGCTCGTGTATTCCGCGAACTTGCGGGCGCCGTCGTTGTTGAACTGGAACTCCACGATGGGTCGCTGCTGGCGGTCGAAGCTCACCCGCGCGTCCGTGAGAAAGTCACCGGTGATCCCCGGCTCCACATCGAGCAAGTAGGCGACCACCACCCGGTCGGTCTCCTTGTCGAGTTCGAGACCGACCGCCTGGCCTTCCGGGAAGCCATCCGGGTAGCGGGACTCGAGGAGTTCCACCGACTGGTCCTGATCGCGAGCGATCTTGAACTCGAGGTGCCCGGTGATCTCCAGCAGCTCAACCGCCGAGGCCCGGTCGATCTGACCTCCCGGGATCTGCACCAGAATGCGCTCCTCGCCTTGGCGCGTCACCACCGAGTCCTGAATGCCCTGGATCGGGTCCGCGATGCGGCGCCGCAGGACCTCGAGGATCTGGTCCATGCCGCGCTGCCGCACGCCGCTGATCACCTCCGGCAGCAGCTGGAAGCGCAGGCTCGCGCCGTCATCGCCGTCGACGGCCAGGGACTGGGTGTCTTTCGCCCAGTCGCGAAGCGCCTCGGCGTCCTCGGGACTGGCCACTTCCACGAGCAGCGACCGCTCGTCGACCCGCGCGCGCTCGAAGCGGACGTCCCCCTCCGCGGCGAATTCCTCGAGGCTGCCCTTCAGCGCCGCGAGTTCCTGCTCCTCGGCGACGTCGAGCTTCGCGCCCAGCACCCAGTGAATCCCGCCCTGCAGATCGAGCCCCAGGCGCAGCAAACCCGTGGGCAAGATCGGGCTCTCCACCCGAGAAGGCTGAGGGACGAAATTCGCGAGGGCAAAAAAACCCAGCACGAGGACCGCGCCCAGCACGAGTCCGATCCGGAAGCGCAGATTCATGTCGTGTCGCCCGTCTTTGCCCGCTGAACGCTATCGATCCGTGCGCGCGCAATCTTGACGCGCACCCGATCGCCCTTCACGGAGCCCACGTCCAGCGTGAGCACCTCGTCGGTCACCCCGGTCACCTGGCCGTGGAGACCCCCGGCGGTCACTACGCTATCCCCCTTCTCGATGGCCTTCAGCATGGCTTCCTGTTCGCGCTGGCGCTTCTGCTGGGGGCGGATCAGCAGGAAGTAGAAGATGCCGAAGATCGCCGCCATCGGGAGCAGCATCGAGAAGATCGAGGGTTCCGGGGCCGCTTGGAGAAGACCCAGGCCTGCGGGCGGACTCACTGGGAGAACTCCCGCACCAGGCGGGTGCCCGGATAGAAGACGTCCAGGATCTCCCGATACGTCGCGCCGCGACCGGCCATGGCCTGCCCTCCCCACTGGCTCATACCAACTCCGTGCCCGTGCCCCGAACCGACGAAGAGCACGTCGTCTCCGTCGCGAAAAACCTCGAAGAGTGTGCTGCGCAGCACCGAATCCCCCACCTCGCTTCGCAGCGCGCGAGCCGCGACCGTTCCGCTCCCCCTGTCGCCGTCGACCCGGAGCCCAGTCACGCGACCGCTCTCACTGCGCCCGGCCACCCGAACCTCGCGAATCTTCCCGACCTCGAGGCCCAGCGCGCCGAGCGCGCGTCCCATTGTCGGCCCTGGGACACGCGCCCGCCAGTAGGTGTCCGGAGAATCCTCTTCATCGACCACGTCGAGGCTGATGAGATAGGGCACCGGCCGTCCCCAGACCTCCTCCGCGCTGGCCGTGCGGCCCCCGGACGCGGAGTGGAAGGCCGCCAGAATGGCGGTACCAGAGTGCACGAGCACCTCGCCCCGGGTCGCCCGCACGGCGTCCCGGAGCCGACTCGGCTGGTCCCAGGCACCCAGATAGACCTGGTCGCTGGTTCCAGCAACGACGTCGTAGGCCTCGTGTTGGCGCTCTCGGCGCCTATGCAAGGCGAAACTGCGCACCGCCACGGCCTGGGCCTTGAGCATCTCCGGCTCCCAGCTCTCGAAGATCTCTCCCGCCAGCGTCCCCAGCACGTAGCGTTCGAGTGGGACGTGGTTCACCACCCACAGCCCGGTCACGGCGCGATGGACGCCCACGCGTCCCCGGACATCCAGGCCTCCGACTCGCCGGGAGCCTTCTCCCTCCGCCCACCACTCCGAACCCTGGTCGACCCCATCCACCCGCAGGCCTGCGGGGCCCGTCTCGACGCGGCTGCCCCCGAGCCAGAGCGGACCGGGCGCCTGCACGAGCAGCACCCGCACCGCAAACCCGCCGGGGTCGTCGACGGGTGCAGCTTGGGCCGGCGCCGGCACTGACCAAACGCCCGCCAGCAGCAAGACGCTGCAGAAAAGTCCGCTCACCGCTCGTGCCTCGGAAGGGGGATGGGTGGGGGGGCTCAGCGTTCGGCGTCCCGCCGGAGCGCATCGGCGCGATCTACGCGCTCCCAGGGGAAGCCGGCGTCTTCCCGGCCGAAGTGGCCGTGATACGCGGTAGCGCGATAGATCGGCCGCAACAGGTCCAGGGATTCGATGATGCCGCGTGGCGTCAGGTCGAAGTGCTTGCGGACCAGGTGCTCCAGCGCAGCGGCCTCGAGGCTCCCGGTGCCGAAACTGTCCACGCGTACCGAGACCGGCTCGGCCACGCCGATCGCGTAAGCGAGTTGCACCTCGCAGCGCGTGGCCAGGCCTGCCGCCACCAGGTTCTTGGCCACCCAGCGCGCCGCGTAGGCGGCACTGCGGTCGACCTTCGAGGGGTCCTTGCCCGAGAAGGCCCCTCCCCCGTGGCGTCCCATGCCCCCGTAGGTGTCCACGATGATCTTGCGGCCCGTAAGTCCTGCGTCCCCCATGGGCCCGCCCACCACGAAGCGGCCCGTGGGATTCACGTGGAAGATGGTGTCGTCGTTCAGCCACTCCGAGGGAAGCGTGGGCAGGATGATCTTCTCGATCACGTCCTGGCGGATCACGTCGTAGGCGACGTCGGGGTCGTGCTGCGTGGAGACCACCACGGCGGGGATGAAGGCGGGGCGCCCCTCCCGGTACTCGATGGTGACCTGCGATTTCGCGTCGGGGCGCAGGTAATCGATTTCCCCCGATTCGAAGTGACCCCGGTGCGCCTCGATCAGTCGATGCGCCAGGCGGATCGGGGCGGGCATCAACTCGGGGGTCTCATCGCACGCGAAGCCGAACATCATTCCCTGGTCGCCGGCGCCCTGCTCCTTGTGCAGGCCCTCTCCCTCGCTCACGCCCTGGGAGATGTCGACGGACTGGCGGCCGAGCGCCACCTGCACCGCGCAGGTCGACGCGTCGAAGCCCATCGCGGAATCCGTGTATCCGATCTCCCGGACCACATCGCGAGCCACGTCCGCGACCTGTACCTGGGCGTTGCTGGTGACCTCCCCTGCCAGCATCACCAGGCCCGTAGTGGTGAGCGTCTCGCAGGCAACGCGCGAGTAGGGGTCCTGGGCGAGCATCTCATCCAAGACGGCGTCCGAGATCTGGTCGCACATCTTGTCCGGGTGCCCCATGGAAACCGATTCTGATGTGAACAGCTGCCGGCTCATGGCGGCGCTCCCGTAGCCGGGGGGGCAGCGAGACTAGGAGACTCGCGGAACGGTTTCAAACCCCGAAGAAATTTCAGGTTTTCCCTGTCTTGGCGGGCGTACTGCGCTCCACGAGCTCTCCCAGTGCGCGCACCGCCGCGGCGGCGTCGGCGCCCTCGGCGCGCAGCCGCAGCAGCGTGCCCCTGCGCGCTCCCAAGGACAACAACGAGAGGATGCTGCGACCGTCCACCCATTCGTCCCCGCAGCCCACCTGGATGCGAGACTCGAAACGGCCTGCCAGGGCCACGAATTCGCCCGCGGGCCGGGCATGCAGTCCCAGCTCGGCGCCCACTGTGAAACAGGCCTCCTGCTCCTCTCCCGCGCTCAACTCCGCTCCGGAAGCAGCTCACTGGCCACCGAGATGTTGCGCTGCCCATAGTCGCGGATGAAGGCCGCGAGATCCTCGAGACTCCGCTCCTCCTGGAGCGTGGCCAACTTGATGAGCATGGGGAGGTTCAGGCCCGTCACCACCTCCACGTGGCGCTCCTCGAGGAAGGAGAGGCTGATGTTCGCCGGAGTCCCACCGAACATGTCCGTGAGTACCAGGACACCGGCTCCCTCGTCGGCCTCCTTGAGCGCTGCGGAGATGGACTGTCTCATCTCCTCGACACCCTGGGTGGGCTCGATGGCGACGACCCCGATGGGTGGCGGGTTCGGCACGATCAGGCGCAGCGCTTGCAGGAACTCCTCGCCCAACCGGTAGTGGGTCACCAGGACGGCTCCGATCTTCAATGCCTCTTCTCCAGATCACGGTGCTCGACACTCACGCTGCGGCCTTCTTCGCGCAGCGTCGAGGCCAGTGCCTCCACCACCGCCACCGAACGATGGTGGCCTCCGGTACAGCCCACGGCCAGCGTCAAGAATGGCTTCCCTTCCGCGTCGTATTGGGGGAGCAGAAACGCCAGCCATTCACGCAAGCGGTTCAGGAACTCGCGTCCGGTATCCCCTTCGAGCACGAAGCGGGCCACCTCCGGGTCACGGCCGGTGCACTCCCGAAGCGTCTCCTCAAAGTAGGGATTCGCGAGGAAGCGGGCATCGAAAAGCAGTTCCGCTTCACCGGGTGTGCCGTAGCGAAAGCCGAAGGAGATCAAGCGAACACCCAGTCGACGCAGCGTGCCCGAGACGTGGTCGAAGATCAGCGTGCGCAGTTCATGGACGTTCAGTCCCGAGGTATCGATCAGGCGGTCCGCCTGGGCGGCCACCCCGGCGAGCAGTTCGCGCTCGGACTCGATGCCCACCGCGAGCTGCCCACTCCGGGCGTGGGGGTGGACACGGCGGGTCTCCCGATAGCGATTCATCAATTCCCGGACCCCGGCCTCCAGGAAGAGCAACTCCACGTTTCCTCCAGAGTCTCGAAGCGAGTGGAGGGTCTCGGGCAGCTTGGCGACCAGGGGGCCCTCGCGCGCATCGATCGCCATTGCGACCCGCTCCAGCGGAGGCGTGGCCTTTGCGCAGAGGTCGAGGAACTGCCCCACCAGCTGCACGGGGAGATTGTCCGCACAGTAGAAGCCCAGATCCTCAAGCGCCGCCATCACGGTAGTCTTACCGCTACCGGACAGCCCGCTCACAAAGATCGTGTGGGGCCGAGCGTCTCTCACGACGCGCCCATTTCGTCGCGAATCCGCCTGTCCAGGCGTCCCGCCGCACTGAGACCTCTTTCGCGCAGCAGGTGGTCACGCGCGGCGACTTCTACCAGTGTCGCGATACTTCCCGCTGGGCGAGCCGGCAAAGTGACGCGCGGCAGCGATACGCCTGCGAGTTCCTCGCTTGCGCGGGCGATTCCCACCCGTTCGTAGCCCGCTTCCTCGCCAGGCGCCTGCAGGCGGCAAAGCAGATCCACGGGGCCACGCTCGCCCACGGCAGCCTGCCCGAAGAGGTCTTTCGCGGATACGATCCCCAACCCCCGGATCTCGAGGTGATGGCGGATCCGCTCCGGCGCCGAGCCCTCCAGGTTCCCGCTGTCGGTCTGCACGATCTCGACCACATCGTCCGCGACCAGCCGGTGTCCACGGCGCAGCAAATCCAACGCGCACTCGCTCTTACCGATTCCCGATGGACCCAACAGCAGCACGCCTACGCCTTCGACCAGCAGTAGGGTCCCGTGGCAGCGCATGCTCAGAACTTCTCATCCGCGTCCCGGATCGTCCCAATCAAGTCGTCCAGCGTCGCACTCGCGCTGAGCTTCTCCCGGAACAGCGGATCCCGGAAAAATCGCGAGATCCGGGCCAACGCCTTCAGGTACTTGCCCCCCGAGTGTTCCGGGACCACCAGCAGGAAAATGTGGTGGGTGGGCTGCCCATCGATCGACTCGAAATCCACCCCCTCGCTGCTCCGCGCGAAGCTCGCCACCAAACGATCCAGGCCCACCAGCTTGCCATGGGGAATCGCCACTCCATCGCCAATTCCGGTGCTCTGCAGTTTCTCGCGCTCGAGGAGTACTTCGAGCAGCTGCTCCGCGTCGATCCGCGGCTGGGCCTTCGCGACGCCGGCGGCCATCTCCGCGAGCACGTCACGTTTGCCCTGGGCACCGAGATCGAGGATCACGGCGTCCGCCTCGAGAATTTCCATCAGCTTCATCGGAGTCTCCACCTAGACTCTAGACGAGCCGGCGCCGCTTCGTCGAAGACAGGATATTCATGGATTCACGGTACTTGGTGACGGTGCGCCGGGCGATATCGATCTTCGCGACCCGCAACATCTCCGCGATGCGCTGGTCGGAGAGGGGCCGCATGGCGTCCTCGCTCTTGATGAGGCGGCGGATGCGGTGCTTGACGGACTCGCTGGCGACCGCCTGCCCATCGATGCTCCGAATGCTCGAGTTGAAGAAGTACTTGAGTTCGAAGATGCCTTGGGAGGTGTGTGCGTACTTGTTGCTCGTCACTCGGCTGACGGTCGATTCGTGCATTCCGATATCGTCGGCCACGTCTCGGAGATTCAGGGGCCTCAGGTGATTGACACCTCGCTCGAAGAAGGCTCGCTGATGCTTGATGACGCTTTCCATCACCTTGTAGATCGTGCGCTGCCGCTGGTGGATGGACTTGATGAGCCACATCGCCGAGCGAACCTTGTCGCTCACGTATTCCCGCGTGTCCGGTGCAGCGGTGCTGTCCTTCCCGAGCATGTCCTTGTAGAGACCCGTGATTCGCAGACGGGGCATCCCGTCGTCGTTGAGCACGATATGGAAGTCATCGCCCAGACGGTGCACGTAGATGTCCGGGACGATGTAGATGGTTTCATCGTTCCCAAAATCGCGTGCCGGACGGGGTTCGAGTTGGGCAATCACGTCCGCCGCTGCCACGACGTCCGAGATTTCCACATTGAGCTGTTTTGCAACCTTTCGGAAGTCCCTGGCGATGAAGGGATCCAGCGCGTCGGAGACGATACGCCGTACCAGGGGATCCGTGATCTCCCGGGAGTCCAACTGCAGGGAGAGGCATTCGCGCAGGTCACGGGCAGCGATACCCGCGGGCTCGAAGGACTGCACGACGGCGAGCGCCTCCGCAACGACCTCTTCCCGCACACCCGACTGGATGGCGATATCCGCCACACTCGCACCCAGGTAGCCGCGATCGTCGATGTTCCCGATGATGAAGTGCGCGGCCACCTCCTCCTCGATGGGAACACTGGCCAGCTGTAGTTGCCACTCCAAGTGGTCGTTGAGCGACTCCCGGCGGCTGTGGGTCTGATCGATCCCCGGGCGATCGGCATCGCCGCCCACCTCCCGCATTCCCGTGTGGGGACGGGCGTCCATGTAGTTCTGCCAGTCGATGTCGGCGATCTTCTCGGCATCCGTGGGCTCATGCTCTTGCCCCCCGTCTGCGCTCGCGGAATCCGTGGCATCCTGGGCCTCGGGGCTCGCGGCCAGGGTGGCCTCGGTGGCATCCGCCAGTGTGGCCGCGGGCGTGAGATCCCCCTCGCTCTGGTGATCGTCGTCACCTTCGGCAACTTCTTCCAGCACGGGGTTTTCCTGGAGCTCCTTCTGAACCACACCCAGCAGCTCGAGACGAGATAGCTGCAAGAGCTTGATGGCCTGCTGCAGCTGGGGGGTCATGACCAGCTGCTGGGAGAGCTTGACGTTTTGCTTGAGTTGAAGCGCCATGGGGATTTTATGCGAGTTCGAAGCCTTCGCCGAGATAGACGGCGCGAACCTCCGGATCTGCCGCGATCTCCTCGGGGCTGCCCCGTCGGATGATGCGACCGTCCTTGATGATGTACGCGTGATCACAGATCGCAAGGGTCTCCCGTACGTTGTGATCCGTGATGATCACTCCGATCCCCCGCTCCTTGAGCTGGGCAATGATGTTCTGGATATCGATCACGGCGATTGGATCCACGCCTGAGAAAGGTTCGTCGAGGAGCATGAACTTCGGGTCGAGCACCAGCGCGCGCGTGATCTCCACGCGCCGCCGTTCTCCGCCAGAGAGCGTGTCCCCACGCCTCCCCGCCTTGTCGGCCAAACCGAGTTCTGCCAATAGTTCCCGCAGCCGCTTGCGCCGTGCCTTCCGGTCGGGCTCCACGGTCTCGAGGATGGCGTTCACATTGTCCGCCACCGAGAGCTTCCGGAAGATCGAAGACTCCTGGGGGAGGTAGGTGATCCCCAGCCTCGCACGCCGGTACATGGGCAGATCGGTGATATCCGTATCGCCAAGCCATACGCGGCCTTCACTCGGCCGAATGCCGCCCGCCATCATGTTGAAGGTCGTCGTCTTGCCGGCTCCATTCGGGCCCAGCAGGCCCACCACCTGGGCGCTCTCCACGCGAACTTCGACGGATTCCACCACGTTCCGATCGCCGTAGCGCTTCGAGAGGTCGCTGCCGAGGAGCAGGGTCACGGCGTGTTCTCCCCCTCATCGCGCGGGCGCGGGGCCAGCACCAGCCTGGCGGCACCCTCTACGCGCACGCTCTGCTCCTGCAGGTCGAAGCGGATGCGGTCGCCCACCACCTGGTCCTCCCCCTCGCGGAGGTCCGCCCCTAGACAGTCGATGTCACGGGGATCCTCCCGATAGACCGCGCGCGTGCACGTTGCGCGCCGTGCACCCTGCTCGAGCGAGACCTCTCCCGTGGCCTCCATGCGCTGAGGATGCCGGGCGCCCTCGGGATAGAAGAGCTCGAGGCGTTGCGAACGCAGCGTCACCCCCGCCTGAACGACCTCCACCCCTCCCTCGAGCACGATCCGGTACATCTCCGGCTCCTGTTCCGCGCGCAGGCGTTGCGAGCGGGCTACGAGAGGCCCGTCGCTCGGCTCGGAAGCCTCCAGGGAAGCCGGGACCAGCGTCGCGCGATCTGCGCGCGGAGCCAGTTTCACAGCTGCATCCCCCTCCACGCTGAAGCCGNGCGCCGCCAAGTCGAAGGTCATGCGATCGCCCGNGATCTCGTCGCCCTCGTAGAGCAGGCGCGCCTCTCCGACACACACGATCCGCTGGCCCTCGCGGTCATAGACAGCCTCCGCGCAGAAGGCCTCACGGCCGTCCTGACTCACGCGGACGTCCCCCCAGGCCTCCAGGCGACTGGGATGCTTGTCGCCTTCCGGGTAGCTGGCCGCGAGACGCTCCGCATCGAGCCGCAGGTCCCCCTGCCGTGCCTCCACCACGTCGCTGAACAGCAGCGTGCGAACTCCTTCTTCCTCGGAGGCCTCCAATTCGCCCGACCGGATGGAGACGGGTTCCCCCACGGGCCCGGAAAGGCTAAAGGGGCCCGCGCTCGAAGTCGTCGCGAGGAGTCCCCGGGGAGGATCAGCCGGCCGCTCCACGTCCTCCATCCCCACCGGGCTACGGCGGCCGGCAGTCGCCACCGCCGGCGGACCCGGAAGAGGCTCGGGCTCGCTGCGCGTGAGCGCGCCCAGCACCAGCTGTTCGGCGAGACTCTGCATCGCGGGCTCCAGGGGCTCGTCGAGTGCGACCTCCGCCACGTAAGTTCCCAGGACGACACCGGAACGTCCCGAGCGCAGTCGCACGTCGACGCTGAGCCGGCTGCCCAGGCGCGTAACCTTGCCGACCACCAGCCCCGACAAACCCAGCTCCGATGCGAGTCGCCTGATTCGCGCCGGGTCGCGCTGCGCGCCCGCAGCAATCCCATCGCCGCTCACCAACCGCAGCCGTCCCACGCCTTGCATCTCGAGGGCTTCGAGGAGCGCCTCCGCGATATCGCGGCCGCCAGAGGTCTCGTAACCGTCGGGCAATTCGAGCGAGACCCCCAGCCCAAGCCCTGCAGCCTCATCGCTTGCCGGTTGCGACGAGGCGGGCATCGAGGCGCACAGCAGCAGCGCGAGCAAGACACTTCGAAGCGCGCTCACTGGAGTTGCTCCACGCGCACGTTTCCCAGCAGGCGGAAACGACGCTCGCTCACGAGGTAGCGAAAACCGTCCCCTCGGAAGCTTCCCGTTTCGTCCACCATTCTCACGGGCGCCTCGGTATAGAGCAACCCTTCCGCGTGCTCGTAGCGCACCCACTCCGTGGAATAACGCTGACCGCTGCCCGTCTCCCCGTGCACGTCGCCGCGGGCCAGGAAGTCGATCTCATCCACGTCGAACTCCGCCTCGCGGCAGTAGAGGGTGAAGCTCATCCCCGCGTTGGCAACGCTCACCTCGGCTGCGACGTCCTCGAGCCAGGCTTTTCCGGGCTCTGGGAGAAAGCGGGCAAACCGCGATTCCACGACCACTTCCCGCAGGCCGTCGCGGCTGCCCACGAAGGTCATGTCAGTCAGCCGGAGTTCGGGATCTGCCGGGCAACTCGGGGCCGCGAAAAGGGCAAGCCCCGTGGCCATGCCGATAAGACGGGCGATGGGGGGCATATGCAATAATCATACCAATTACTGCCAGCCGCGCAATGAAAATCGTCTCGCTGGGGCCCAGTCGCCGCTACGAATCCGTGTCGTGGCCCACAAGCTCCGCGATCACCGGCTGGCTCGCCAGCCAATGCGCCGGCCGGAGGATCAGCACGTCCAACAGCACACCCACCGGGTGGAGGAGATAGGCCGCGAGACGGAGCGGGTTTCCGGCCTCCGTCGCATCGTAGTCGTCTGCAGCCGCGGGCGCGGCTCCCAGCAGCACCACGAGCGCCAACCCAGCAGTAATGGACTCGAGTCGTCGTCGCATTCGAATGCTTCCCTCTCGGCCCCGGTGTGCGCCTTCATTGTAGCACGCGGCACTCCTCGCCGGGCCCTTTTGCACGTCCCCTTCCCCATCGGCATCCCACCGCTGCGCGTTCAGTCCGGTGCTGGGGCTGCCGAAGAGTTGCACGTGCGCCGTGGATTCCTCGCCCTCGCCATCTCACTTGCTCTCTCGGGATGCCTGCTCCCGGTAGAGGGCACGCCCGTTCTCGTGGATTCCCTCGCCGGGGAGTACTGGTCGGGCGAGGCACGCTTGCTCGAGGTGAGCGGCGACCGCCAGCGCTGCCGGATCGCCGCCCGAAATCGGTCGATGGTGGTTCGCGAGCAATGGGTGCCGTGTACGTCCGTGCACCCCGCGAACTCGCGCTGACGCAATCGCCAACTCGGTCAGCTCGCTCCTAGTTCCCGATCGATCACCGTCTTGAACGCGCTGAAGGGCTGCGCGCCCGAGAGAAAGCGCCCGTTCACGAAGAATCCGGGGGTCCCGGTCACCCCGAGCTTCTCCGCCTCTGCGGCATCGGCATCCACCTTCGCCTTCACGTCCGCCGACACCACGTCGCGATTGAAGCGATCCACGTCGATACCGATCTGCTCCGCGTACTCGACGTACTTCGCCTCGCTCATCTCGCGCTGGTTGGCGAAAATTAGATCGTGCATCTCCCAGAACTTGCCCTGTCGGTGGGCGGCCTCGGCGGCTGCGTGGGCGGCCGGCGCCTTGCTGTGCATCCGCAGAGGCAGGTGCTTGAAGACGATGCGCACGCGGTCCCCGTATTCCCGCTCGATCTGTCTCAGGGTCGGTGTAACCCGCCCACAGAAGGGGCACTGGAAATCGCTGAACTCCACCAGCGCGATCTGCGCCTCGGGACTGCCCTTGCTGGGAGACCCGTTGGTGCTGACCGCGTAGCGGCGATTCGGATCCGGACGGCCGGCTCGAGCCTCCTGGGCGGGCGCGGGCGTCGGACGCGCAGCGACCTGCAGCTTTCCGATCCCCTCGTTGAGCCGCGCCAGCTCCTCGACGCCCTCCGCGAGGGGTCCACGCACCACCAGCGCGGAAGCGATCAGGGCGACGGCGAGGACCACGGCAGATACGACGAGGGATGCGCTGGAGTTCTGGGCCACGGTGCGCCCTCCTGTGAGATTTCGCGGCAGCATAGCGCTCCCGGACACCTCGCCCCGTACCTGGCCTGTCGGGGCTAAAGCTCCGGACCGCGCTGGCCGAACACTCAGCAGGGAGCACTTGACGAGCATGTCCGAGGCCCAGCCTCCCATCATTCGGAGTCTGATCGCCCACGATGGCGAACTCGACGAGGTGCGAGTCGCGTTCGTCGACCTCGGAATCCCTTTCGTCGAGCACCGCAGCGACGCCGGCGAACTCGATCCAGAACAGTCCTGGGATCTCGTCGTGGCCACCCCGAACCGGCTGATCTCCCTGGTCGTGCCCCGCGAACAGAGGAGCATCCGGATCGCGGTGACCGACCACGAATCCCGCACGTTGCGGAGCTCGCTACACCGCGCCGAAGTGGACCTGGTGGTCCGTCGCCCCGTCCACCCCGCAGTGCTCCGCGGCTTGATCTTGCACGGTCTTTATCGCGGATCCGAACGGCGCCGTACCCGGCGCGTGGGCATCGGCGCTCCGGTCCGGTACCGGCTCGGCTGGAGCCGTCCCACCGCGGTTCTCGCAGACCTCTCCATGGGAGGCTGTCGACTGCTGCTGTCACGGCCCTTCGAAACGGGGCGAGCGTTTACGCTCCGCGTTCCCGAGGATCTCGCCGGGGGACGCCCCTTCACGCTACGCGCCCGGCCCCTGCATCCCTCCGTGGAGCGCGACGAAGAAGAAGGCTCGCATGTACTGCGCTGCCGCTTCGAATCCCTCACCCCCTATCAATCCCGCTGTCTGCGCAAGACCGTGGCGCGTTACCGTGCCGGGCCAGCGCGCTACGCGCAAAGCCTCCCGGAAGCGCTGACGCCAGCCGGCGCTCTCGAAGGCGACCGTCGAACGAATGCACGGCAGCCACTCGACGAACGCGTGGTAGACCTCAACGCGGCGGCGGCCCGGATCCTGATGGGGCGCGACGTCTCGCTGGGCGGGATGCGAGTGGAACCCAACCCGCGCCTGCGCGTGGGCGACGACGTTCGGCTGGCCATTCACCTCGAAGAACGCGAACAGCCACTGCTCATCGACGCCCGCGTGCATCGCGATGACGGCGACTCCGGGCTCGCGCTCCGTTTCCACCAACTCGATCCCGAGGCGATCCGAACGCTGCGTCGGCGCCTCGAATCCCCGCCCGTGATGGCTCCCGGCGGCCTGACCGGTGAAACACGCTACGTGCTCTCCGAGATCGTCGAGCGCCAGCAGGCCTGATCCAGGGGTCGAATCGGGGCTGCCCGCGGCGCATAATCTCCGCCCACCCAAAAGCGGAGAACCCCATGCCCCATAGCCTCGGCGCCGAGCGCCCCTTCGGCGCCGGCTTCTGGCCGCTCCCGGAAGACGCTCCGGGCAGCCCTTCGCACCGCGAACCGATCCGCCTGGTAACTCCGGACCACGCCCTGGTCCGGGGCATCCTGTGGACACCTCCCGTCGGAACGCCCTGGAAGACCGCCATCATTCTGTCGCACCCGCGCGGGGACTTTTCCGTCCATTACGCCTGTCCACTCCTCGCGGCTGCCGGCTACGCGGTCTTTGGCTTCGCGACCCGCTACCTGAACAACGACACAGACTGTCTCCACGAATCCTGCGTGCAGGACGTCCGCTGCGCGGCCCAGGAAATGCGGCGACGCGGCGCTGAGACCGTCGTGCTCTTCGGCAACAGCGGCGGCGGATCCCTGATGGCGCTCGCCCACGCGGAAAGCGGCTGCGGGGACGCCTTCGTGGGCGTCGCAGCTCACCCCGGCGAGGGTGTCTTCATGAACCAGGTCATCGATCCCTCGGTGGCCAGCGAGAGCGACCCGCACGCCGTCGTCCGCGAACTCGACATGTACGATCCGGACAACGGCTGGCGCCCGTGGCCCACCCCCAGCCACTACGACCTCGACTGGCTCAAGGGCTACCGCGAAGCCCAGCGCCAGCGGGTGGCTCGCATCGACGCCGTGGCCGAAGAGAGCATCGAGCGCGCGCGCGAAGCCCGGCGGCTGGCCTCCGACCTCGACCCACACGCAGAGCCCCGCGCCTGGCGGGAACTGCGGCAGCGCGCCGTCCACAGCGAAGTCATGTGCATCTACAGGACGCTTGCGGACCCCGCCTACCTCGACCCCTCGATCGAACCCGACGACCGCCCCCTGGGCTCTCTCTTCGCCTTCCCCGACCCCCTCGACGCGAACTACGGGCGCGGCGGTCTCGCCCGAACCATGACTGCGCGAGGCTGGCTCTCCACCTGGTCGGGGCGCAGTTCGCGCGCCAAGCTCGCCGACACGCTCCCCAAGGTCGAGATCCCGACGCTCCTGATCCACGCGACGGCGGACACCGAGATCCGACTTTCCCAAGCCCGGGGAATCCGCGACGCCGCCGGTAGCGAAGACGTGACCTACCACGAAATTCGCGGGGCCCCGCACTATCTCGAGGGCCACCGAATCGAGGCCATGAACATCGTCTCAGAGTGGCTGGGCGAGCGATTTTAGACCTAGGTCCGCCTGATTGGTGATCGGATCGCGCCCAGGTCGTCAAACTCGTCTGAAAATTGAAATAATCGCGCGCGATCTCGACCGACGCTCACCATTCCATTGGATCTCGACTCTAGATTTCCCTAAGATCTTTTCTACGCGGACCGATTTTAGTCAATGAAGCGCATTTTGGGTTGAACTCAATTGACTCGGGGCGTATCCGAGTAGAATCTGACCCAATAACGGACGAAAATTGGCTCCCCGGAGGGAATATGGAGAGCAAAGTCGCGACCGGCGGCGAGAAGATCATCCAATGCCTCGAGAGAGAGGGCGTAGATTACGTGTTCGGGCGCTCAGGTGGCGCCGCCATGCCGATGTTCGACGCACTCGTCGATTCCAAGATCCAGCTCGTACTG
>JABSQX010000066.1 GCA_013215615.1 Myxococcales bacterium
GCCGGGCGAGGCCGGCGCGGAGTGGCTGGCCGCCATCGCGGAGGGCGGGGCGGCGACCCTGGCCTGGGTGGAGCCCGCGGGCGATTGGGGGCTCGGGGGGATTGGCTCGGAGTTCCGCGAGAGCGGCGGGGGCGTGCGCATCGACGGCCAGAAGTCCTTCGTGGTCGGCGCCCGGGAGGCGCAGCGCTTCTTCGTGGTGGCGCGCGAGGCCGGTTCGCGAGGGCTCGCGGGCCTGGGCCTCTTCGCGGTCGAAGCGGGGACCAAGGGTCTCTCCCTGAAGCCCCTCGAGAGCCTCGACCCGACCCGCAAGCTGGCACGACTGGCACTCTCCGATGTGAGCGCGCGGCCCGTCGGAACTCCCGGGGCCGCTGGCCCCGCGCTCGAGCGCGCGCTCGAGGAGGCGATGGTGCTTTCGTGCGCGGAAATGGTGGGCAGCATGCAGAAGGTGCTCGAGAGCGCGGTCGACTACGCGGCCGGTCGCTACCAGTTCTCCCGGCCCATCGGATCCTTTCAGGCCATCAAGCACAAGTGCGCGGACATGCTGATCGACTTCGAGGGGGGCCGCACGGCGGCTCGCGCCGCCGTGGTCGCCGCCGAGGAGGACGACCCGGAGCGCAGCGTGCTGGCCTCGGTCGCCAAGGCCCACGTCGGTCCCGCCTTCGTGCGGGTGGCGACGGAGAACGTCCAGATCCACGGCGGTGTCGGCTACACCTGGGAGTACGACGCGCACCTTTTCTTTCGGCGCGCGAAATCCTCCGAGATCCTGCTGGGCGACGCCTTCCTGCACCGCGAACGCCTCGCCCGGTCGCTCGTGGAGCGGCACGCATGAGGCGCCCCGACACCCCGGAAGAAGCGGCCTTTCGCGCCGACGTGCGCGCCTGGCTGGAAGCTCACGCAAAGCGATGCGGGGGAGCGGACGATTGGTCGTTGGGGCCGCGCGATCACAGCGAAGCGGCCGAGCGCGAGTACTACGAGCGCATGCGCGCGTGGCAGCGAGCGCTTTTCGAAGGTGGCTGGGCGGCCATCACCTGGGCCCCGGAGCACGGGGGGCGCGGCGGCACTCCCGCCCAGGCGCTGATCTTCGCCGAGGAGCAGGCCGCCTTCGACGTCACCAACGGCTATCTCGACGCCGCCATCTCGCTGGTGGGCCCGGCGCTGATCCGCTTTGGCAACGACGACCAGCGCGGGCGCTACCTGGAGCGCATGCTCCGCGGCGACGACGTCTGGTGCCAACTCTTCAGCGAGCCCGAGGCGGGTTCCGACCTCGCCGCCCTGCGGACCCGGGCCGTGCTCAAGGACGACGACTTCGTGATCAACGGACAGAAGGTCTGGACCACCAGCGGTCAGCACGCCGACTTCGGCTTTCTGCTCGCGCGCACGGATCCCGATGTCCCGAAGCACGACGGCATCAGCTTCCTGCTGCTCGACATGCGGCAGCCCGGCGTGGAGGCCCGACCCCTGCTCACCATGAAGGGGGACCGTCACTTCAGCGAGGTCTTCTTCACCGATGCCCGCACCCCCCGCGACAACCTCGTGAACGGAATGGGAGGCGGCTGGGAGGTCGCGAAGTTCGTGCTGATGCACGAGGGGGCGAGCATCGGGACGCTGCGCGCCCGTGGCACCCGGACCGCGGACCTGGCCCGCGAGGCCCAGGCCTCCGGGCGCTTCGAAGACGCCGGCGTGCGTCAGCGCCTGGGCGCCACCTTCGTCGAGGAGCGGGTGCTGGAACTCCTTCAGGACCGCCTGCGCGGCGCGATCCTCGACGGCCGGCGGCCGGACGTCGACGGCTCGGTGTTGAAGATCCTCTGGGGGGAGGGCGGCTTCCGCAAGGCCGAGACCGCGAACTGGCTGCGCGGCGCCGACGCGCTGCTCGCGGGGAGCGACGCTCCCGACCAGGGGCTCTGGCAGGAGCAGATGCTGGGCCGCTCGGCGGGGACCGTGGGCGGCGGCACGAGCGAAGTCCATCGCAACGGCCTCGGGGAACGGGCGCTCGGGCTGCCCCGGGAAGCGCGCCCGGATCGCCACGAAGCCTTCAAGGATCTGAAGACGAGCGGGAGCTGAAGACGCGCGCGGGCCCGTCCGAGGCGAGCGCGCAGCCGCGACAGCCACCGGTCGACTGCGGTAGCTTCCGCGCTTTCCACGCCAAGGAGCTCCCCCGTGTCCAACGCGCACTCCCTCGAGGCGGTCACGCCCGCACTCTCCCTCCAGCCCCTGAACTTCGCGGCCAGCGACCCCGGCGTCGGGGGTTGGCGCCCCCTCTTCGAGCAGGTCCGGGCCGCCGATGCCGCGGGCATCGATCGCCTCGCGGTCTCCGACCACGTGATCCTGGGAGAGAACCTCGAGAAGTACGCGGACCCGAAACTCGGCGGCATCGAGGGCGGCCAGCAGCCCACCGGCTCGGACGGCCACTGGCTCGACCCCATCGTGCTGCTCTCCATGTGGGCCGCGATCACCACCCACACGCGGCTCATGACCGGGATCCTGATCGCGGGCATCCGGCGGCCCGCCTCCCTCGCGAAGGCCCTCTCCACCCTCGACGTGCTCTCCGAGGGTCGTCTCGACATCGGGGTGGGCGTGGGCTGGCAGCGCGAAGAATACGAGGCCAACGGGGTTCCCTATCCGCATCGTGGCGCGCGCCTCGACGAAACCCTCGAGATCTGTCAAACGCTATGGCGAGAGACGGCGGCCGCCCACCACTCCGAAGAGGTGGACTTCGAGAAGATCCACCTGAACCCGAAGCCCCTTCAACCCGGCGGCGTGCCGCTCTGGGTCAGCGGCACCCTCAACCCCAACGTGATCCGCCGCATCGTGCGCTTCGGCAGCGGTTGGATTCCCTGGGGCCCGGACATCAGGGACCCCGTCGCCGGCCTGGGGCGGATTCGCGAGGCCCTGGAGGCGGCGGGCCGCGACAGCGAGGGTTTCCAGGTCTCGAGCCACCTGCCGCTGCAGAAGGCGGACGACGGCCAACTGGATCTCGCCGCGACCATGGCGGCGGTGCCGCCCATGGTCGAGGCGGGCATCACCGACATCCGCATCACCCTGAATCTTCCCAACGAGGAAGCCGCGGCCACCGACTTGCTGGCACCCATCGTCGAATCCTTCCGCAAGGCGGCTGGGCGCTGAGTCGTTGGCTTCCCTCTCGCGCGTCTTCGTCTAGGCGCGCGCCTCGACGATGGGAAGCAGTTCGCTGAGCGTGCCGATGCGGTGGTGGGCTTCGGCGCGCAGGCCGGAGCCGGGAGCCTCGAGATCTCCCTCGTGGATGAGCACGGTCTGCATGCCGAGCGCGCGGGCGCCGGCGATGTCGTGTTCCTCGGAGTCCCCCACGAAGAAGCACTCGCCGGCTTCGACGCCCGCCTTTTCCAGGGCGACTTCGAAGATTCCCGGATCGGGCTTGCAGGAGCGCGCTTCCTCGGAACTCGTCCAGGCATCCAGGAATTTCGCGAGATCCACCCGCGCGATCATCGGCACGAGGTAGTCGTCGTCGATGTTCGAGACGATCCCCACGTGGAGCCCCGAGTCGCGCAGGCTGCCCAGCACCGCCAGGCAGTCCGAGCGAAGCTGAAATTGCTCCACCACCAGGCTGCGCTGGCGCTCGTGGAACCAGTCGAGTTGCTCGGGCGTCGCCTCGCTGCTCAGGGCCCGCGCAAAGCGCTCGAAGATCGACTGGTAGAGATCCCGGTGGAGGTAGTAGGCGCGGTCGCGAAACTCCACGAAGGTTTCCCGGGTGGCGTCGCGGAAGGCGGGGCCGGCCTGCCCGGCTTCCGACTCGACTCCCAGGCGTCGCGTGGCCTCGAGGAGGATCGGGTAGAAGTTGCGGCCCCAGACGTCCGCGTAGCTGAACAGCGTTCCTCCGAAATCGAAGAAGACCGCCCGGGTGGCACTGCGACTCATCGTTCCTCCCGGTCGTCGCGCTTCCCTCGGATCCCGAAGGCCAGCGCTTCGTCGGGCGGTGCGTCGGGCAGGTCGCCCGCCTCGCGTGGCCAGGCGACGGGCGTGGCAGGGCTCGCGATGGCCTCGCCGACCTCGATGCCGAAGCGGTCCACCGAGAAATGCCAGAATTCGGAATCGCGCGTGCAGCCGTCGGCGAAGTAGATCACCGTGTGGACGCGCCGTGTCTCTTCGCTCTTGTTCGGTTTGGAGAGGTGGATGGTGAGCCCGTGGTGAAAGGCCACGGAACCCTGAGGCACCTCCACGAAGACCGGCTCGATTCCCCGGGCTTCGGGGCCGGACAGGAGATCGTAGGGGTCCTCCTCGCCGAAGATGTTCACGAAGCGCCGCACGCCGAAGCGGTGCGAACCCGGCACGTAGCCCACGGCGCCGTTTTCGAGGCTCGAGCCCGCCAGCGGGATCCAGGCGCTGATCGTCTGGGTCTCCCGAATCGGCCAGTAGGGCTGATCCTGGTGGGGGTCGGTGGCGCGTCCCCCCGCCTCCTTGTAGAGGGCCTGGTCGTGCCACAGCCGCACCCCTGCAACGCCCAGCAACTCCGCGGCGGCGCGGGCGAGCCGCGGGTGGAAGGTGAGGGGCCGTACCTCGGGGCAATCTTCCCAGAGGTTGATGCACTGCTGGAAGCACTGTTCGTAGCGGCTCTTCTTCGAAAACTCCCGCGTGTCCCCCGCGTTGCGTCGCGCCACTCCCGCGTCGACATGGGGAGCGAAACTCTCGAGATCTTCGCTGTCGAGCAGATCGGGGACGATCACGAAGCCCTGCTCCCCGAAGGCATCGATGAGGGTGGGGTCGAGAGGCGCGGTCTGCATGCCCTGATGCTACCAGGCGCGAGGCGGGGGCGTTGTTGCCTTTTTCTTTTCCCAGGCCGCGTCGGGACGCGGGGGGGCCAGCAAGGGGCGGGCGAAGGCGACACTGTCCCCGCCTTGCGTGGTACGATGGAGGGGCCAGCTGGAGGAATTCTCATGCACGATCTGGTGATTCGCGGCGGTCTGATCGTGGACGGAAACGGCGGAAGCCCCTTCGCGGGCGATGTCGCCGTGGACGGGCGCCGGATCGTGGCAGTGGGGGACGACGTCGGCGCGGGCCGCCGGGAGATCGATGCCCGGGGCCAGTTGGTGACCCCCGGTTGGGTGGACATCCATACCCACTACGACGGCCAGGCCACCTGGGACCCTTACGTCTCCCCCTCGGGCTGGAACGGAGTCACCACCGCGGTGATGGGCAACTGTGGAGTGGGCTTCGCGCCCGCGAAACAGGACCGCCACCAGTGGCTGATCGAACTCATGGAGGGCGTGGAGGACATCCCCGGTACCGCCCTTGCGGCGGGCATCGACTGGACGTGGGAGAGCTTCCCCGAGTATCTCGACGCCCTCGAGCGTATGCCCCGCGGCGTCGACGTGGGCGCGCAGGTTCCCCACGGCGCGGTGCGCGCTTACGTGATGGGCGACCGCGGTGCGCACAACGAGAAGGCCAGTGCCGAGGACATCCGGCAGATGGCTGCCATCACCCGCGAAGCGCTGATGGCGGGCGCCCTGGGCTTCTCGACTTCCCGTACGATCCTGCACCGCTCCAAGTCGGGCGAGCTCGTGCCCGGAACGGTGGCGGGGGACGAGGAGGTTCTGGGGATCGGGGCCGCCCTGGGAGAGGCGGGTCACGGGGTCTTCGAGGTGGCCTCGGATTTCGCGCCCGAGCGCGCGGAGGTGGCGCCCGAGCGCAGCGAGATCCAATGGATGCGCGAGCTCTCCCGCCGCACCGGCCGTCCCGTGACCTTCGCGTGCCTGCAGAACGATTTGAGCCCCGACCAGTGGCAGCGCTTGCTGGCGTACGCGCAGGAGGACGCAGCGAGCGGCGGCCACATCACCCCCCAGGTGGCTGCGCGCCCCGCCGGTCTGCTGATGGGCCTGCAGAGTTCCCTGCACCCCTTCATCACCCACCCCAGCTACCGGAAGCTCGCGGAACTTCCGCTCCCTGAGCGCCTGGCGCGCCTGCGCGAGCCCGCCATTCGCGCGGCCATCCTCGCAGAGGGGCCGCTCAGCAACTCTCCGGTCGCCAGCATGCTCCTCGCGGCTTTCCACAAGCTCTTTCCCCTGGGCGATCCGCCCGACTACGAGCCGCCCCCCGAGCGGAGCGTGGCGGCTCTCGCGCAGCGCCAGGCGCGCGACCCCGCGGAGGTCGCCTACGAGATGCTGCTCGAGGACGAAGGCCGCGCGCTCCTCTACTTTCCGCTGCTGGGCTATTCGAACGGAAACTTCGACGACCTGCGCAGCATGATGCTGCACCCTCAGGCGGTCTTCGGCCTTTCCGACGGCGGCGCCCATTGCGGTCTGATCTGCGATGCCAGCGTGCCCACCTATCTGCTCACCCACTGGGTGCGCGATCGCTCGAGGGGGGAGCGACTGCCCCTCGAGTTCGTGGTGCGCGCCCAGACCCGCAACACCGCGGCCCTCTACGGGCTGCACGATCGCGGCGTGCTGGCGCCGGGCATGAAGGCCGATCTCAACGTGATCGATCTCGACGCGCTGCGGATCGGCCCGCCGGAGATGGTCCACGACCTGCCCGCGGAGGGCCGCCGCCTCGTTCAGGAGATCGAGGGCTATCGAGCCACGGTGCTCTCCGGGGAGGTCACCTTCGAGGCAGGCGAGGCCACGGGCGCGCTTCCGGGCACGCTGATCCGCGGTCCCCAGAGCGCTGCTCGAGCGATGCGCTGACCGGGCGCCTCGCGCCGGCGGGCGGGTGCGCGTTCCTGCGAGTGCCACCCAGCCTCTCGCTCACGCATCTCGCGGCTGCCGCGCGCTGGCGAGACGCGCCGGCGCGCGCGAAGGTCTCGGTGGCTCGGGGTTTCGCTTCGTGGGGCGAATCGGAAGCGAGGCCGCGCAGCGGGAGAGGGCAGTCGGGATGAGCGACGCGACGTATCGGGTGATCTCCTCGGACGAAGTGCAGGCCTGGGATGAAGAGGCGGATCTGGTGATCGCGGGCCTGGGCGTGGCCGGAGCCTGTGCGGCCATCGAGGCCTGCGACGCGGGTGCGGACGTGGCGGTGCTGGAGCGCGCCAGCGGCGGCGGCGGGATCACGGCTTCGGCGGCGGGTCACCTCTACCTGGGTGGCGGGACGCGCGTCCAGAAGGCGGTCGGTGTCGACGACAGCGTGGAGGAGATGGAGAAGTACCTGCTCGCCGCGACCCCGGAACCCGATCCCGTCAAGATCCGCCTCTACTGCGAAGAGAGCGTCAGCCACTTCGACTGGTTGGTCGCGCAGGGCGTTCCCTTCAAGGACAGCATCTATCCCGAGAAGCATTTCCTGCAGCCCACCGACGAGTGCCTGATCTGGTCGGGNAACGAAGAGGCCTGGCCCTACCGCGAGCAGGCCAGGCCGGCGCCCCGCGGACACAAGGTCGCCGAGGTCGGCGACCTGGGTGGCGCGAAGCTGATGGGCATCCTGATCGATCGGGTGGAGAAGCTGGGCGTCCGCGTGACCTGCGACGCGGGGCTGCGGGAGTTGGTGCGCGAGGGCGATCGCATCGTGGGCGTGCGCTACGAGCACTTCCAGCAGTCCCGCTGCCTGCGGGCGCGGCGCGGCGTGATCCTGGCCACGGGCCACTTCACGAACAACGAGGAGATGCTCGAGGCGCACTGTCCGCAACTCGCCGACCCGCGCGTCGAGCGGCAGTTCACCCCCCACGACGACGGCGCCGGCATCCGCTTGGGCGTTGCGGCGGGCGGCGTGGCCCTGCACATGGAGGGCGCCCTGGTCACCAGTCCCTTCTACCCCCCGGAGGGTTTGATCCGGGCCATCCTGGTCAACCAGGAGGGCCGGCGCTACGTCGCCGAGGACTCCTACCACTCGCGCTCGAGCATCTTCACCGCCAACCAGACCGACGGGGTGGGCTACCTGATCGTCGACGAAGCCATCTTCGGGCGCCCCGAGTGGGGGGGCTTCGAGGTGGTGGACGCCTGGGAGAGCGTCGAGGAGATGGAGCGGGGCCTCGCGATGCCCGAGGGCTCGCTGCAGGAAACCCTGCGCGCCTACAACGAGAACGCGGCGCGCGGAGAGGACCCCGAGTTTCGAAAGGGTAAGAAGTGGCTCACGCCCCTTACCAATCCGCCTTTCGCGGCGCTGGATGCCTCCCTCGGCAAGGCGCTCTTCATGGGATTCACCCTGGGTGGCTTGCGGGTGTCCATCGACGGCGAGGTCTTGCGCGAAGACGGCGCGGCGATCCTCGGCCTCTACGCGGCCGGCGCCTGTGCGTCGAACATCGCCCAGGACGGCACGGGGTATTCGAGCGGCACCTGCATCGGCGAGTCGAGCTTCTTCGGCAGGCGGGCCGGACTGCACGCCACCCGGCAGCGTTGAAAGCGGCCGGATCTCAGAGCAGCGCCACCACTTCTCCATCGAGTACGCGCAGCCGGCGGCCGCAGAGTTCCTCGCTCGTCATGCGCGCCAGGATCTCGGGATCCCGCGCCAGCGCGAAATGGCGCTCGCCGCCGTCGAGCAGGCAGGTGCAAGTGGCGTCAGTGGCCTCGTCTCCCTGCATGGTGGGCGCGTAGGCCTCGAGGGTGCCTTCCCCCGTGTAGTCCTCCCTGAATTCGCGCCGGGGAAGCTCCGCGACCTGCAGGGCTACGTCCGCGAAGCGCAGTCGGCCCTCGGGCGGCCGGGTGGAGTAGAGCGCGAAGGCGGCCTTGGCGATGGCGCCTCCCAGCGAACTCACCAGGCCCAGGCTACCGGGGTCGGCGCGCAGCCGATCCATCATTCCGGCCGTGGAGTGCAGCACGTAGCTGTTCATGGGACCGCCGGAAAAGGTGAGTCCGCCCGTGACACTGAGGGGCCGCTGGGTGGAGAGGCCGGTGGCCTCGGCGGCGAGTTCCACCGCCGAAGGGAAGCAGCTGTAGAGATCCACGTGGTCGAGGGCCTCCGGTCCCACCTCCGCGAGCTCNAAGAGCCGCTCGGCGCCGATGGAGAGTGCGGGCTGGAGGAAGATGTCCTGCCGCTCGGCGAAGGGGGCGGCGCCTCCGGCCTCCACGGCGGCGTGCAGGTAGACACGGCGGTCGTCGGGAACGCCCGCTGCGTCGGCGGCCTGCAGCGAGCACAGGATCAGCGCGGCCCCCATGTCAACGGCGGCGTTGGAGACCAGGTACTTCGTGTAGGGGAAGACGATCCAGCGGTTGTCCGCGCTGGGGGTGAGGACTTCCTCCGGCGTCATGGCGCGCTGCAGCCAGGCGTGCGGGTTCCCCTCGGCGACGCGGGAGAGACCGGCCCAGAGCGTCGCGATCCGCAGGCGGTGCGCGTCCAGATCCTCTCCCGCGCGCGCGCGCAGCCCGCAGTCGGCGAGTGCGAAGATGTGCGCCGCCGAGCGCATGCCGCGTTCGGCCAGCTTGCGGGAGAAGCCGTCCAGGCTGGTCTCGAAGGCGAGGTCGGGCTGCGAGTCGCGTTGCTCGGTGCGCGGAAGCGTGTCGCCCTGGCGCCGGGCCCGGCGCTTGCTGTGCTCGCACTCGGCGCCCGTAATCACCACCACCTCGTGGCGCCCCGCTTCGATCGACAAGGCGGCGTCATCGAGCATCTGCTGCACCGTGGAGCCGCTGAAGCCGCCGAGCGCGGTCTCTACCCGATCCGCGGCGAATCGTTCGGCGAGCAGGGCCGCTGGATTCGAGTAGCCCCAGATTCCGCGGGGCACCCGGATGCCGCTGGCCCGGGCAAGCAGTTGCGGGGCGTGGGCGTCCTCGGCTGCCAGGCGGCAGGCCTCCTCCATCAGATCCAGCGGCTCCCGTGCCGTGAGCGGGTCTTCCGCGCGCTGACGCACCTGCCCGCAGCCGACGAGCACGGGGGTGTGGGGATGACTGGACATGAAGGCTCCGTGACGTTTGTTGCCCTGCGCGGGCTCAGGGGACGCGCAGCTCCTGTAGCTCGCTGGTCGCCCAGCCATAGCGGGTGGCGCGGGCTTCCACCAGGGTTTTCGGCGCGACCTCCACGGGCTGGTGGTAGAGGCGCCAGGGCCCATCGGCCACGCGGATCTCGATGGAAGCGCCTGGCGTCGCGTGACTCGCCGCGACGCGACCCCTCTTCCCCACATGTAGCTGCGGGGTCGGGGTGGCGGGTTGCGCTCCACCCGGCCAGAAGCGGCGGGCGAGTTCCGATTCCTCGACGAGCCCCAGGTCCCCCGACGCGAGTAGCCACTCGTCGAGGGCGTCGCGCATCTCCGTCAGGCGAACGGCGTGGCGGGGGTCGCCGGCGAGGTTGCGCACCTCGTGGGGATCTTCGAGGGTGTCGTAGAGTTCCTCGGGATCCCGCTGCGGGCGGAACCAGAGCGCCGCGTCGCCCTGCAGTTCGCCGGCTTCCGCCAGCGCGCGCATCTCCCGCATCATCGGCATTTGGTCGCGGAAGGCCACGTCGAGCACGTAGGGCCGATCCGGCTGGAAGTTGCGGATGTACTTCCAGCGGCGGTCGCGCAGGGCGCGCACCCGGTCCGGTTGTTCGTCGATGCGGTCGCGCGCGGCGTACACGTAGCGGGGCTCGGGCTGCCGCTCGGGCCCCACGAAGACCCGCCCCTGCATGTGGGCGGGCACCGGGATGCCCGCGATCGCGAGGAGGGTGGGTGCCAGGTCCACCCCGCTCACCAGTTCGGGGCTCACGCTGCCCGCGGGCAGCACGCCGGGCCAGCGGACGATTAGCGGGACGTGAATCCCCGAGTCGTAGGGCCAGCGCTTGGCGCGCGGCAGGCCGTCGCCGTGGTCGCTGGTGAAGATCACCACGCTGCGCTCGGCGAGACCATCGCCTTCGAGGCGTTGCAGGATCTCTCCTACGCGTGCATCCACACGCGCCAGGTTGTTGTAGTGGCGCACCATGTCCGCGCGCACGGTGGGGGTGTCGGGGTAGTAGGGGGGCGGCTCGACCTCGGCGGGGGAGGTCTGACGCGGCCAATGCCAGTGGTTCCAGACGCGGGGTGGAAGCATCACCAGGGACATCAGCGAACGCATCGACCAGGTGGGCCAGACCTGGCTCTCGTGGCTCTCGTTGAGGGTCAGGTAGGCGAAGAAGGGAGCGCCCGCGGGTCGACTCGCCCAGTCGCCGCTGCGGTCTTCGTCCCAGAGGCTCGGGGGCCCTCCGAAGGCGCCGCCCAGCCACGTGCTCAGCTGGTAGTCGGTCTTCCCCGAGTTGATCGTGTAGTAGCCCGCGCGTCGCAGCACTTCCGGGAAGGCGGTGAATTCTGGGGGCGGCACGGGCAGGTAGCCGCCGGCGCTGGCGCGCATGTGTCCCGCGCCCCAGGTGTTCTGGTGCACGCCCATTACGATGGCCGCACGGCTCGGAGCGCAGACGCCCGCGGTCGTGAAGGCGCGGGTGAAGCGCGTGCCCTCGGCGGCCAGCCGGTCGATGTGGGGCGTGTGGGCGACCTCGTCCCCGTAGGCGCCCAGGCGTGGACTCAGGTCCTCGGCGACGATGAGCAGGATGTCGGGGCGCTGCCCGGGAGGCGCGGGTTGCGGGCGCTCCGCGCAAGCCGCGCAGGCCAGGGCCACCAGCAGGCAGGCGCGCGGACCGGCGGCGCGACGAAGGGGCGGCGTAGTCCAGCTGCGCTGCTGCCCGGTCCGTTTAGCCTGAAAGCGCATCCCGCAGCCGGCGAATGCGCGCCGCGTTGGCGCCCAGGTCGCCCTTGCCGTCCCGGGACTTGGAGCGGATGTCGAGCCGGGAGCCACCCGGGGCCGGGCGAACGCGCACCACCACGTCGTCCACGAAACCGAAGATCCAGGTGCTGTCACTGGCCTCGATGCGCCCCGCGTCGAGGTCCAGCGCGTGTACCTGGAAACCCAGTGCCTGCATGCTGGCTTCGACGCGCGCCAGCAGTGCCGCGGGCTCTTCGTCGAATCGGAGGGGCTCGAGGTCGCTGTACGCGCCGTGCTGCGCGGCCGCGAAGTCGGGACCCGGGTACGCCATGTCGCGGCCGCGGTTGGATTCGATTTCGAGGATCGCCACGAAGCGGGGCGGGTCGTCGGTGTCGGTGCTGATGTCGTTGATGGGCGGAAGGTCGCTCGAGGGCAGCGCGGTGAGCACGATGATCGCCAGGCAGGCGGCTCCCAGCAGGGCGCCTCGCACGGCCCGGGAGCGGCCACTGCGTGGCGACGCGGGACGGGTCAGGAAGCAGGCCACCAGGCCCAGGGCGAGGCCCACGATGCCCATGGCGCCGCCCAGGAGGAAGGTGGAGAAGCCGGTCATGGGCTCGACGAGGCGTGTCAGTGTCAGGCCGGGTCCGAGCAACAGCAGCAGGACCGCCAGGCAGGACACGAAGAGGGAAAGCGTGGCGACGCGCGAGATGTGCACTGGATCCTCCCCTTGGCGGGGAAGCATATCACGGGAGCGTCCGCGCGGCGGCCGGCTTGCCGCGCGCTTCCGGGATGCGCGGCGTGCTAGACGTAGGGGAGGCGCGAAGCGCAGGCCTCGATGGCCTCGCCCGCCTCGAGCAGGACGCGGGTAGCGTGCCAACTGCCTTCCAGGAGCTGGTCGCGAGCGCCGGGCTTCATGCCCACCTTGAAACGGCCGGCCCGGCACTGCAGGGTCCGCGTTGCGAGATCCAAGGTGAGGATCTGGTCCGGGTCCGCTTCCACCGCGTCCATGACGCGCGCGAGATCCCCGGCTTCGAGTGTCGCGCAGGGCAGGCCCAGGGCCGTGCAGTTGCCCAAGAAGATCTCCGCAAAGGAACCGCCCACGAAGGCGCGGAAGCCGCGGCGCATCAGCGCCTGGGGGGCGTGTTCGCGCGACGACCCGCAGCCGAAGTTGCGTCCCACCACCAGGATCTCGGCGCCCTCAGCGCTCTCCTGGTCGAGCGGGTGGTCGCCCTTGGCCTGCTCGCGATCGTCCTCGAAGGCGTGCTCGCCCACGTCCTCGAAGGTCACGCAGCGCAGGTAGCGGGCGGGGATGATGCGGTCGGTGTCGATGTCGTCGCCGCGGAGCACACAGCCGCGGCCCTCCACCTGCTCGATCGGTTCGGCCATCAGAGCACCTCCCGGACGTCGCGGACGGCTCCCTGCAGCGCCGCGGCGGCCACCATGGCGGGGGACATCAGCAGGGTGCGGCCGGTGGGGGAGCCCTGCCTGCCCTTGAAGTTGCGGTTGCTCGAAGAGGCGCAGAATTCGCGGCCCACGAGCTTGTCGGGGTTCATCGCGAGGCACATCGAGCAACCGGGCTCGCGCCACTCGAAGCCCGCTTGGCGGAAGACCTCCGGGAGGCCCTCCTCCTCGGCTTGCCGGGCCACGGCCTCGGAGCCCGGTACCACCAGCGCTCGGACGCCGCTGGCCACGGATCCCTGCTGCGCGACGCGCGCCGCTTCCCGCAGATCCGAGATGCGCCCGTTGGTGCAGGAGCCGATGAAGGCCACGTCGATGGGGGTGCCTGCGATGGCCGCGCCGGGCTGGAGGCCCATGTACCCGTAGGCCTCTTC
The DNA here is from genome assembly GCA_013215615.1 of Myxococcales bacterium. Lineage (GTDB taxonomy): Bacteria > Myxococcota_A > UBA9160 > UBA9160 > SMWR01 > JABSQX01. Next base: position 13,367 of record JABSQX010000066.1, read on the forward strand.
GACCGAGGGCTGCTCGTCGTCCGGGAATTCCGCGACGCGCGGGAGCTGCTCATCCACACCGAGGTTCTGACCCGGGTTGATCCCCCAGCTGACGGAGGGTGCGATGTCGGCGCCCGAGAGTTCGACGCGATCGTCATAGCGGGCCTCCGGATCGCTGGACAGTTCCAGCCAATCTCGGGCTGCGGTGTCGAAGGCCTCGCCCCGGGGAACCTCCTCGCGACCGCGCAGGTAGTCCACGGTGGTGACGTCCGGGTTCACGTAGCCGCAGCGGGCACCGGCCTCGATGGACATGTTGCAGACCGTGAGCCGCTCTTCCATCGACATGGCGTCGATGACGTCTCCCGCGTACTCGTACGCGAAGCCCACCCCGCCCTTGACCCCCAGGCGCCGGATGATCGCCAGGATCACGTCCTTCGCGTAGGTCCCGGGGCCCAGGCTTCCCTGGACCTCGATACGTCGCAGCTGCGGTCGCGCCATCAGTATGCACTGAGTGGCGAGCACGTCTCTCACCTGGGAGGTGCCGATCCCGACGGCCACTGCCCCGAAGGCGCCGTGGGTGGAGGTGTGGGAGTCGCCGCAGGCAATGGTCATGCCGGGCTGGGTGAAGCCCAGCTCGGGGCCCACCACGTGCACGATGCCCTGTCGTCCGCTGCCGGGCTCGAGCAGGCGGATGCCCGACCTCGCGCAGTTCTCCTCGAGCGCCTGCATCATCTCCTCGGCCAGCGCGTCCTGCAGGGGCCGGGCCCGGCTGTGCGTGGGAATGATGTGGTCCACCGTGGCCACGGTGCGCGAGGGAAAGCGGACCGGGAGATCCATCTCCTCGAGCATCGCGAAAGCCTGGGGGCTCGTGACTTCGTGGATCAGGTGCAGGCCGACGAAGAGCTGGGTCTCGCCGTTGTCCAGCTCGCGGACCGTGTGGGCCTCCCAGACCTTGTCGAGCAGTGATCGCGCGGCCATCCCGCATGAGTAGCACGCAAGCCTCGGGCGCGGCCAAAGGGCCGGCGCTGATTCGCGCAGCGACACGGCGGAGAGCTACCCTCGCCCGTCGATCCAAGAGATCCCATTCGGGGTGTAGCTCAGCGGCCAGAGCCTGATCTTTGGGGGGTCAGCGTCGTGGGTTCGAATCCCACCACCCCGACCAGTTTTCCGCGCACGCCGCGGCTTCGGTCTCGAAGGCTGTGCCAAAGCTCACTCCGCTGGGGCGGGCTTCGCGGGGGATGCCACCGCGGGCAGGGGCATCAGGTCCAGCAGTTTTCGGAAGCTTTGGGTCGTCGCCCGCTCGGCGTGATCCACCAGGCTCCCGCTGTTTATGGCCTTGATGCGCTCGGAGGAGAGGGTGGTCTGGCAGGCGTCGCTACCGCTTCCCAGTTCGATGAAGGGGACGATGGCGAGGAGCGGGTTCGCGAGGAAGAGCAGGCCGGCTTCGCCGAACTGCTTGGTGACCTTGGAGACATCGACGCTGACCTTCAGGTTGCCGAATTCGCCTGAGACCCGAATGGGTGTCTTGACCCTGCCGACGGAGAGGGAGTGGGAGGAGGGTTGCAGGAGGATGTCCAACGAGCGCTGCGGCAGGTCGATCTTCCCGATTCCCGCGATGACGGTCTTCGGGGTGTCCAGCACGACCTGCGTGCGTCCCACACCGTGGTCGATCTCCGATCGCACCACCGTGCACAGGAGCGTCCCGGATTGCTTGGATTTGAGTCCCGAGAAGAACATTGCGAAGAGGTTCTGCCCCAGCGGGCCCAGGGGGTCGCCGCGAAGCTCGACCTCGTCCATCACGAAGCGAAGATTGCCGTTGCTGCTGGCCAACGCCTGGCTCAGCGTGTCGCCCTTCGCTGCCAGCGTGAGGCTTGCGTCGGCGCTGCCCCCCTCTCCCTGGAAGGGAATCGACAGGTCCATGTTTTCGACCGTGAGGGTGAGGTCCGACTCGGTGGGGGTGACCGCCGCGTTCAGCGACAGTGTTCCCTCGATGTCCCCCTTCCAGAGTTGCAGGGATTCGAGGCGGAGGAGCGCGGATCTCTTCTTCGAGGTGAGGTGGCTCCGCAGCCCTGAAAGGTCGCGGCCGGCGAGCTGGAGCCGATCGGCCGTAAGGGATACGTCGAGGTCGAGATCCCGCAGCAGCGCGAGTGGAATCGCGACCTCCGCGTTCGCGTGGGTCGGCTCCGGGGTTTCCGGGGCCGCGCCTTCCGCCCGAGGCTTCGAATCGCTCGGCAGGTCGACGCTTCGCAGCATTTTCGCATGAAGCGTTCCCGAAAGTTTCACGGGAGTGGGCTGGAGGTCGAGGGCGAGCCGGCCCTCGAGGTCACTTTCCCCCAGCGTGAGCCGCAGGTCCTCGAGTTCGACCCTTCCGCTTTCCTCGCAGAGGGGTGTGGCGCTGAGTTCGAGGGGCAGCCCCGCCCACTTTCCCCGGAGTTGCAGCTTTCCCCCGCATCCGCGCCAGGCCGCACGTTCGATGGAGAAGTGCGGCTCCGGCCCGCGGCCCGCTACGAGCAGGCGGACATCTCGAAGCCGGATCTCCGGTGGCAGGTCGGCGAGTATGGACGCGAGCAGCGCGCCGACGTCCTGGGGTGTCAGCGAGGCTTCGTCGCTCGTCGCGAAGGTCACCTCGGCGTTGTGCGCTTGTACTCGCTTGACGGAGACCTCTCCCCGCAGCAGGTCCCACAGCCCGAATTGCACGCTGAGTCGTCGAGCGTGGACCTCGGGGACGTCGGGGTGGGCGGGGAGGGGGCTCAGCGAGACGTCCTTTCCCGTGATGCCGGGGCGAAGCGAAAAGAAGAGCGGCCGCAGCGGGCCGCGGATCGTCAGCTGGGCGTCCAGCGCCTCGCTGCCGGCGGCCTCGAGCCAAGCGCGGCCCTTTTCGGGCACCACGAGCAGCTGGAAGGCCACCACGCCGGCCGCCACGATGGAGAAACAGATCAGCAGGATGAACAGGGCACGCCGCGACAGTGTGGATCCTCCGGTACGCGNNCCNNGTGCTGCGNGGGTGCGCGTGCGCTCAGCGAGTCGAAGTCGCTGCTTCGAGCCTAGCGAAGTCGGGGCGCCGGCTTCCGATCTGCGTGGCTTGCTCGAANCCGTAGGCGAGTTGCAGNGCCTCGAGATCCCGGTGCGGGCCCGCCACGATCTGGAGCCCGACGGGCAGGCCCCCGGGGCTCATGCCCGCGGGCACCGAGAGAGCGGGCAATCCAGTGAGGGTGATCGCGCAGCAGATCTGCATCCACTGCAGGTAGTTGTCGAAGTGCACGCCCTCGATCTCGTGCACCCAGTCCCACTCGCCGGGGAAGGGCAGGACCTGGGCGGCGGGGAGCACCAGGAAGTCGTAGTCCTCGAAGAAGGCGACGCTGCGGGCATGGAGTTCTGCGTGGGCCCTGCGCGCCCGGCCGAGTTCGAGGCTGTCGACCCCGAGACCTCGCTCGGTGTTCCAGATCACCGTGTCCTTCAGCTGATCGCGGGCGTGCTCGAGGAGAGGGCCGAACTGGGCGGCGAACATCACCGAGCGCAGCGTGAGGAAGATCTCCTCGGCATCGCGCAGGTCGGGCTCGGCGCTCTCTACCCGGCAGCCCAATGCCTCGAGGCTTCGCAGCGCGGGCTGCAGGGCTTCGATGACGGCGCTTTCCACGGGCAGGTACCCCAGGTCCGGCGACCAGGCGATGCGCAGCCCGCGGAGGTCGCGCGCGAGCGGTGCGCGGAAGATCTCAGCGGGCTGTTCGATGGAGAGCGGGTCCCGCGCGTCGGGCCCCGCCATCACGGAAAGCAGCAGCGCTGCATCCTCCACGTTGCGCGCCATGGGCCCGAGCACCGACAGCGGCTCGTAGAGGCTGAGGGCGGGATACACGGGCACCCGCCCGGGCGAGGGCCGGAAGCCCACCACGTTGCAGAAGCTGGCGGGGTTGCGGAGCGAGCCACCGAGGTCGCTGCCGTCCGCCAGCGGCAGCATGCCGGTGGCCAGGGCGGCGGCGGCTCCGCCGCTGCTGCCCCCCGCCGAGCGCTCCGGGTCGTAGGGGTTGCGGGTGAGGCCGAAGACGGGGTTGACGGTGTGCGAGCCCGCCCCCCACTCGGGGGTGTTGGTCTTGCCGATCACCAGGGCGCCCGCCTCGCGCAAGCGCTGCACGAAGAGTGCGTCGTGTTCGGACACGTGATCGCGCATCAGCGGGGACCCGTAGGTGGTGCGCATGCCCGCCACCTCCACGAGGTCCTTGATGGCCACGGGCAGGCCGTGCAGGGGGCCGGGCTCCGCGCCGGAGACACTTGCGCGGTCGGCTTCCCGGGCCGCCTCGAGCGCCGCTTCCGGATCCAGCGTACAGATGGCATTCACCGCCGGGTTCAGCGCCTCGATCCGCTCGAGGAAAGCGCGCATTACCTCGGCGCAGGACACTTCCCGTTTCGCAATGCGCGCGGCGAGGTCACGGGCCGGCAGCAGGCAGAGTTCGGGGTCGCTCATCGCGCGCCGGCTCGCCCCGAGAGCCGCTGGCCGCTCACCGACAGTGCTCTCGCATCCAGTCGATCACCCGCCGGGCCAGTTGGATCCGCGTTTGCGAGAAGGAGTGGTCCCCGGGAATCACCATCTCGTCGAGCTGCGCACCGTCCCGGGCCCGGATCGCCGCGGCCACGGGGTGATGGTGGACCTCCGGCTTGGCGACCTCGTCCTGGGCCGCGACCACCAACAGTACGGGCCGGCTGGCGAGTCCGGCGGCGTGGTTGCGCAGGTCGAAGCGTCGTTGCGCGGCCGCTACCTCGGCGACCAGCGCCGCGCCCGAGGTGCCTGCCAGGGGCCCACTCCAGCCGTCCAGCCGGTCCGCCATAGCTGCGCCCAGGGTGGGGTCGTCGGCCATCCCACTCGCCATGCCGCCCATGTTTGCACCCGCCATGGAGACCGCGCA
>JABSQX010000067.1 GCA_013215615.1 Myxococcales bacterium
CGATAGAAGGTGTCGAGGTCCGGCAGAAACTCGAAATCGGGCGGACAGCCACGCGGCACCGCCTCCACTTCGAGCTGCGCCCCGCAACCCGGGCAGATGTACTCGCGGATCTGCGTCCAGGCGCTGTCCGGCGCCTCGCAGCCCTGGTAGATCTCCGCGATCGAAGCCTCGTCATCGCGCACGTGGATCAACGAGGCGAGCTTCCAGTTGACCCGGTAGTCCCCGAAGCCCTGCCCGCAGCCGCACTTCACCACCCGCTCTCCACCGCTCGCCACGATGAAGAGTTGGGGGGTGAGGGGCAGCAGGATGGGATCGTCGAAGTCGACGCGGCGCTGCAAGATCGCCACGTACTTGTCGAAGCGGTCCGCATCCTTGGGGCTCCTCATCATGTCCTGGACGCTGGGCCAGGGGAGTTCCCCGTCGATCAGTTTCTCGATGTCTTCCCGTAGAAAGTCCGCCATCGCCTCGCCTCAGAACTCGAAGTCTTCGGGCAGCTGCCAGAAGGCCCGCAGCTCCTCCCCGTAGCCCGGGGAGAGCTTCATGGAAGTACGCCACATCACGAGCACCGCGGGGTCCATGTTCTCGCGTGCCCGCACGCGTTCCCGCTCGTCCGTCCACCACTCCCGGAAGGGCCGGGCGCGGAGCTTGCGACTCGCGCGCGCTTCCGCGCGGATCTTGCGGGTGGCCTCTTCGTCGACCTCGGGCTCCCCCCCCTCCGCTTCGCGGAATACCACGCCGTGGATCTCCCGGGCCGTGCGAGTTCGCGTCCAGCCCCGCTCGAGATCCTCCCGCACGGCTTCGGGATCTCGATCCAGGGGATCCCCCATCGACTGGGCGCCGGAGATGGGGTGCACGATCACGTCGTGATCCACCAGGGGCTCGGGGGTCACGAAGGGTGCGATCACGTCCACTTCGAGGTCCCGTGCCTCGAGCCGCTCGATGTCCTGGACGAGGGGATCCCCGCGACCGTGCACCAGCGGCTTTTGCTGGGCGATGCGCTCGGCCATGTCGGTGTGGTGCGCGTAGCTGGGCCGGTCCGGCCAGGCCGGGTAGGCGCCGTACATGCCGTGGTTGGCGATGATCTTGCTCCGCATGCCCGCGCAGCCGCACTGGTAGTCGATGCCCGGGGTGTTGTGGACCATCCACACGGCGGTGTGTCCGAGCCCGCCGCGAAAGCGCCCGTAACCGCTGGAATCCGCCTCGATGTTGCGGCCCAGGAAGAGCAGCGGGTAGAAGAGTTCGGTGATCTCGGCATTGCCGAAATCCGCGTTGGGGGTGTAGATGCACCAGGCGCTGTTCTCGCCGTCCGCGAAACCGCGGGCGGGAGAGCCGTTGCTGGCCTGCTCGAGGGTCTGGCCCGCCACGTACACGCCGTTCTGGCTGATGCCCGCGAACTCGGCGGTCATGGTGGTGCCCGCGCCCGCCGCCATCTCCTCCACGAAGCCCCGACACTGGTAGAGGCGGCCGAAGACCTCGTAGAGGCTGCTCATCCACATCACCGCCGGCGCCCAGGCCACCCCCGAAGAGGCCGTGAAATCCACGCCGAAGGGGTTCGCCCAGGAGCCATCGGGCGGCATCTCGAGCTCCCAGGCCGCCGCCGGGCCCGAGTTGAACATGTCGAAGCCGATGATGTGCGAGTAACCGTTGAGCAGGCCCGAGCGCAGCGCCGTGGGGCTGATGTTCTCGCCGAAGGGCACGGTGCCGCTGGCGCCGCGCAGGGAGATGTGGACGCTGGCGTCACCCCGGATCTCCAAATCCATGGGAAGGTTGAAGAGGCAGTCCACATCCTGCTTGCCGAGCAATACGCGCTTGCCCTTCATGGCGAGATCCTTGAACTGCGACTTGCGAACGCGCCCGGGCACCGTCTGGGTCTGAACCCGCCGCACCGCATAGCGCCGGCTGTCCTCCACGAACTCGTGGGAGACGTCCCGGAAGAGATCGATCCCGTACTTCTCGATCACCTCGAGCAAGCGGTCGCGGATGGTGATGCAGCCCGCGAGCTGGCCCCGGGAGTCGCCCATCACCCAGTCCGGTGTCCGCGTCCGTGAACGCACTCGCATCTCGTACCACGGGTGGAAGGCGTCATTCTCCCCCACCTTTTCCATCGAAAAGCAAAGGCCGTCGGAGAAGCAGTCCGGGTTGAGGAAGCCGATGGAACCGGGGGTCACCGCCCCGCAGTCACTGACGTGGCTCACCGAGCTCGCCCAGGCGATCACTTCCTCCCCGTGGAAGATGGGGATCGCCATGTCGAAGTCCGGCCCGTGGATCCCCCCGTAGTGGGGATCGTTGTTGAGGAAGATGTCACCGGGGTGAAAGCCCGGGTTCTCCTCGTAGCCCAGCTCGATGAAGCTGCGGATCATGTCCGCCAACAGGCCCGGGTGCGCGGTGATGCCCCGGGAGATGCAGATGGCTTCGCCGGTGGGCAGGTGCAGGCCCCAGAGCGCATCGCCTCCCTCGGCGGCGATGGGCGAGGAGGAGATCTTGCAGCCGGTCTCCCAGGCGGTGTTGCAGAGATTCGAGAGGATGTGCCAGAGCGCCTCGTAGCTGCCGGGGTCGGCCTCCTTGCGGGCGAGGCGCTCCAGACCGAAGAGGTGGCCGCTGCGCGCAAAGGCCTCGTCGTTGGCCTTCAGGAGATCCCTCAACACGGTCACGCTGGTTTCGCTCATCTAGGCGTCCTTTCGCTCCAGCCAGTAGATGTCGTGGGCGTCGATGCGGAAGCGCCACTCGGGCGGCACGAAGAGCGTGGTGTTGGAGGCCTCCACCACCGCCAGGCCCTCGATCTCGTTGCCTGGCCGCAGCGACTCCATGCGCCAGATCTCCGCCTCCTGCCACTGGCCGCGCTGGAAGACCGGGCGCTGGCCCTTGCGGGCGTCCGGCTCGGGCTCGGGGGCGGCCAACTCGTGTGCGCGCAGCACCGGCTTCACGGTCGCAACCTGGGCCACCACGCAGACCTCGGTGATGTGGAAGGTGGCCGCGGCGGGCCGGGCGGCCAGGGTGTACATGCGCGCGTAGAGCGCCTCGAAGGCCTGCAGGAGCTGGTCGATCTCCGCATCGCTTCCGAGATCGCGGACCGGGGACGCCACCTCCACGTCCTCGAGCTGCCCGTAGTAGCGGATGTAGGCGCTGGGGTGCAGGGAGATCTGCTCTCTCGCGAAGCCCTCGCCCTGGAGTTCTTCGAGGAGGTCCGACTCCAGGCTGCGCCAGGCCGTTACGACGGGCTGCAGTGCGGCGCGTTTGTCCGCCCCGCGAAGCTCCGGGGGCAGCAGCACCTGCACGCTGCGGTGACGCCGGTGCGAGTAGTCCATGCAGGCCCCGCCCCAGGCCGAGAAGGCGCCGGCGTGGGGCACGGTGATCACCGCCTTCCAGGGGTGGTCGCCCGCGTAGCCCAGGAGATGCAGGGGCCCCGCCCCCCCGTAGCCCAGCAGCACGTAGTCGCGCAGGTCGTGGCCCACCATCAGGCTGCGCACCAGGTGCTCGCGCATCATCACGTTGAGGAGTTCGAGGCAGGTCTCGGCGGCCTGGTAGACATCGAGGCCCAGGGGCCGCGAAATCTCCCGCTCGAAGGCCTCGTAGGAGGCCTCCTTGTTGACGTGCACCTTGCCGCCCAGGTAGTTGTGCTCGTTGAGCACACCCAGCAACAGGTTGGCGTCGTTGATGGTGGGGATGCGGTTGCCGGTCTCCATGAAGACCGGCCCCGGGGTGCCCCCCGCCGAGTCGGGCCCCAGCTTGATGCGCTGGGTCTGGGGATCCAGGCGGATGTAGGTGCCGGTGCCCGCGCCGATGGAGGTGATGCCCAGCATCGGAACGTTCACGTACATGCCCTGGAAGCCGGGCTCGCGGTCGATGGGCAACACGCCCGCCGTGATCGCACCAGCGTCGAAGCTGGTGCCCCCCACGTCCGAGCAGACGAGGTTCTCCTCGCCGATCACCTCCGCGAGGTAGCGGGCCCCCATCAGTCCGCCCACCGGGCCCGACATGGCGGCCTCGAAGAGGCGCGGATAGCGGATGTTGGTGACGCCCCCGTAACCCAGCACCGTCTTCAGGCTGTGCGCGTAGCCGATCTTCCTGAGCTCCTCCTCGATCCGGAAGAGTTGCTTGCGGGCGGGATCCGACGCGTAGGCCTGGATCACCGTGGCGTTGGCGCGGGAGACCTCACGGGTGGTGGGCGCCACTTCGCTCGAGAGTTCGAGCACTACCTCGCGCTCCACCTCCGCCATCACCTGCCGGGCAATCTCCGCCGCCCGTTGCTCGTGGACATCATTGGTGAAGGACTGCAGGAAGACGATGGCGATGGCCTCCACCTCCTCGTCGAGCAGCAGTTCGCGCACCCCCTGCTCGACCTCGTGCTCGTAGAGGGGGATCACCACCTGGCCGAAGAGGTCGATGCGCTCGGTCACGCCCCGGGCCAACTTGCGGGGCACCAGGGGAACCCGATGCTTCCGGTACTGCATGTGGGTGATCTCGCTCCACTGCGCGCCGATGAAGGTCTGGGAGCCGCGGCCCTGGGCGATGATGTCCTCGAAGCCCCGCGTCACCAGCAGACCCGTGCGATAGCCGCTCATGTTGATGACGGTGTTGAGCATGGAGGTGCCCGTGTAGATTGCGGTCTCCACCGCGGCGCCGAATTCGCGGACGTGGCCGTCGAGACCCATCGAGTCGAGCGCCTCGTGGAGGGACTCCATGTAACCCACGCTCTCGTCCGCGGGCGAGGTGGGGGCCTTGCCGATCACCGAGCGACCTTCCTCGTCCACCACGATGACGTCGGTCATGGTGCCACCGGCATCACAGGCAACCAGGTAACGGGGCATGGGACCTCTCGGGTGCCGCGCTGCACCCGGGCAAGCGAGTTCTAGTGAGAAGCGCACGGGGTTGAGGGGGTTGGCGGAGAGGGAGGGATTCGAACCCTCGATAGGGGATAAGCCTATACTCCCTTAGCAGGGGAGCGCCTTCAGCCGCTCGGCCACCTCTCCAGAGAGGGGCAGCATACCGCGTCCGCGTGCTCCTATCAGCGAAGCAGCCTGGAGTTCCAGCGCAACGCAGCTGGCGGAGAGGGTGGGATTCGAACCCACGGACCCTTGCGGATCAGCGGTTTTCAAGACCGCCGCCTTCGACCACTCGGCCACCTCTCCCAGGCTGCGTGCCGGCGTACCGAACTCGTGACAGAGTCAACCAGAAGAGCGCGAGAGCGCCAGTTTCGACCGCCAGAATGCTCAGCGCAGGTCGCGAGCGGCCTCGCGGATGTCGCGGCGGATCCCCCCCGTGCCCAGCACGCAGACCGCGGCACTGAGCAGGGGCGCCAGCGTTGGCAGCAGCAGCGAGTAGCGGAGCGCATCGTTCCCATAGCTCGACTGGAAGGCGTCCGAGACCACCCCCACCAGCAACGGGCCCGCACACAGCCCCACGAAACTGCTGACGGCGGTGGAGATGGCGGCCGCCATGGCGCGCATACGCAGCTTCGCGATGTTCTGGATGCTGGCCAGGAAGGGCGCCGTGAAGAAGGTGCTGAACACCGAGCCCACGATGCTGAAGAGCAGAGCGACGGGAATGTCCGGCGCACCCAGCCGGGCCATGAAGGCGGGCAGCGCCACCCGATCGCTCTCCGGCCACAACAGGAAGGCCACCAGGATGGGAACGCTCAACGTCTGCCCGGCGGCCGGAATCCAGAGGTACCAGCGCGGGTCCCGGGCGCCCAGACGATCCGCGTAGCGCCCCCCCAGGTAGATGCCGAGCATCGAGGGCAGGGGACTCGTCAGGAAGTACCAGAGCCCCGCCGCGCCCGTGCCCATCTCGTAGGTGCGGATCAGGAAGGAGGGCTCCCAGAGGTTGCGGCCCATGGCCGCGAAGTTCGCGAAGGCGTTGGCGAGCAGGATCACCTGGAAGGTGCGCAGGCCCAGCAGGTAACGGAAAGCCTCCCGAAGCGTGGCGGGCTGGGCGGAGTGGCCGCGGGGCTCGCTGCCGCCGCGCACCGGCTCGCGCACGCTGAAACGCACCAACACCGCCAACAGGATGCCCGGCAGCCCCGCCGCCAAGAACGCGAGCCGCCAGCCGTAGGCCTCGTTGATGAAGCCGCCTGCCACCATGCCGATCCCCATGCCGGTGACCGCGCCGATCGGGATCACCGATACGCCTCGCCCCCGGCGACTACGCGGCAGGTAGTCGGAGAGCAGCGAGAGGCTGGGGGGCGTTCCGGCAGCCTCTCCGATCCCCACGCCCATGCGCATCAAAAAGAGCTGGCCGTAGCTCTGCACCCAGAAGGTGGCGGCGGTGAAGAGGCTCCAGACGAAGACCCCTCCTGCGATGATCGAGCGGCGCACACCGAACTCCGCCCAACTCGCCACGGGCAGGGCGGTGGCGGTGTAGACCAGCACGAAGGCCACGCCCATTGCGGCGCCCATGGCGGTGTCCGAAAGCTCGAACTCCGCCTTGATGGGCTCGACCAGAATGGAGAGGATGGTGCGATCGATGTTGTTGAAGACCGCGACCAACAACAGCATGAAGAGCACGTAGCGGGTGTAGGCGGGCGAATAGGGGCCCTGGCCGGGCACCTCCCCCTCAGCGGGGGGAGGCGCCGGCGCCTCTTCGCGCTCCTGCGAGTTCGCTCCCACGCGGCGATGATAGTCGCCGCACGATGCGTCGAAACACGCGCGTCCAGGATCCCCCTAGAATCCTTGGACGACGACCAGGAACAGGGCGAGTACGGCGAGGAAGGCGGCAGCTGCGTGTCCCATCTCGTTTCTCCTTCTCGTCGACCACCCACCCCCAGCCCTGCAGACTCCCGTAGCGGTCGTTGTCTATGTGGATGAGTTTCGGCCGAACGGGGACCGAGCGCTGTGAAACGCGTCACAGGGTCGGCCCCCCACCGGGCGGCCCTCAGCGCGCAGGACTGCAGGAGATTCGACGGCCCGCGGGGCATTCGGGCGAGCAGAGCCGGCTAGCGCGCGAGCCGCTCCATCCCCGGCGCGCAGGCGGCTCGCAGGGCGCGCTGCTCCTCGGGCGGGAGATCGGGGAAGCGCAGCGGAGGCATGCCCCGTACCAGGTCCGCGGAGGGCTGAATCCAGTCCTCGCCGCCGGGCAGCTCCAGGAAGTCGCGAAGGCGCCGAAGCTCCGTCTCGGGCTGGGTGACCAGGTCCTCGAAACGCAGGTCCAGGATCCGCTCGGGGCCCAGTTGCTCGACGGCAGACCGCCCCGCCACGATCTGCTCCGACCAGTAGCGGCCGAAGAACTCGACGGGAGGTTTCGTCTCCAGCAGGCGGTCGATGGCACCGGCTTCGCTCTCCTCGAGGGCCGTGAGGCCCTCGTGCGAATACTCGATCTCGCCCAGCACGCCGTACATCACCGAGACCGCGACCCGTAGCACGGGGTACTCGCGCATGGAGAGTGCGGTCTCGCAACCGTCCCGGTGGATGTGAACGAAGAGCGCGTCGGGAAAGAGGCCGACCAGCTCGCCCAGGAACTCGATGGAGCCGCCGGAACGCTCGATCCAACAGCTCCGACCCAGACGAAGCGCCAACCAGGCGAGGAGCTCGCGGTAGTGGCGGGCCAGCGGCTGGCGGGGGCGGCTGTCCACGAAGTCCATCAGCGCGTCGAAGAGCGCGTCGGGGTCATCACTCACCCGGGCCAACGCGATGCCGAGGATCCAGGGCACGGGATCCCCCAGCGCAAAGCGCGTCCCCGGCTCCCCGAAAGGGTAGACGACCTCCGGTACCTCGTAGCCGCGCGCCAACACCATGGTGAGCATGGGATGGTCCTGGCGGAGGCGCCGGGCCAGTTCGGCGCCCTCCACGGGTTCTGGCTGGAAGCGGAAGAACTGGTCGATGCCCGAGAAGAACTCGAAGACCGAGAGCAACCGCGCGTTCTGGGAGAGCATGCGCGACAGCAGCGTGGAGCCGCAGCGCCCCGTGCCCACCACGAAACGCGGCCGCGGCGTGTCGCTCAAGAGCCCTCTCCCGGCTCGCCGACCTGGAACTTCTCGGTAGAGATCGGCGGCACCGGATCCGCGGAGCGCGACCAGCGGAAGATCATGGTCCCCTCTACGTGCCCCCGGGTATCGATCCAGTTGATCGCGCCCTCGGGGGCCGGCGCGTTGGCGATCACCGCGCGAACACTCCCGTCCGGTTCACGCACCGCGCTGCCATTGTTGATCTCGGCACCCCCCTCCCCGAAACCCAGGGTCTCGTACCAGTAGTTCGCCACACCCAGGCTCCAATAGGGGATGGGCTGCGGGTGAAAGCGCACGCGAAGCGCTTCGCCGTCCTGCAGTTGGAACCAACCGCAGGAGAAGTGATGACCGGTCGGGGCGGCGATGTCGGTGCGATCGTCGGCGGAGAGTTGCGGCTCGAAGCGGTTGATCGCAAAACCGCGCCAGTAATCCGAGATCTCCGCCCAGAAGCGGGGCGCACGCTTCAGGAAATCCGCCGTGGCCGCAAGGCCGGCCTCGACCTCCGAGAGCGACAACGGGTCTCGATGAAGCGGCGCGTCCTCGCGGAGGATCTCGAAGGCCCCGGGCTGCAGGTCCGTCCAATCCTGCGCGTACTCCCGGACCATCAGGTAGCGGGTCCGCGCGTCCGTGGGCAGCCAGTTGCCCTCGCGCGGCTCGGGCCCGAAGGACACCTCGATGCGTCCAGTCGCGTCCACCACGAGATCGCGCTCGGTGAGCGAGCCCAGTGTGTGGCTCTCGGCATGGATGCCCGCCTTGCCGTTGTAGACCGAGAACTCGATGAGCGGCGCGGCGCCCCGGCGACCGCAGATCCGGTGCTGCGCGGAGCCGTCGATGAACGCGTGGTGGTAGCGGGCGTCCGCGGTGACGCCCTCGTAGACCAGCGTGGGCGTGACCATGGGCCCCAGCAGGGGGTGCTGGGGGTTCGCGTACTCGAAGCCGTTCTCGAAGCCCGCGCGCAACATGCGCGCCAGGAAGCGCAAACCCTCGGCGAGGTTCTGCTCGTCGCCGGGGGTGGCCTCGCGGGCCAGCACGCCGCCCGCGGCCTTCAGCTCTTCGCAAAAGCGCTCCCAGGTCTCGACCGCCCGCCGGGCCCTGTCTTCGCCNTGTCCCGTCATGATCCTCCCACGGGGCGCCCCGGCGCGGGCCCGCCGCGACCGCAGCATACCCGGGCTAGCCTGCAGGTCGCAGCGCGGCGAGCGCGCGCGTCCGAGAGCCCCCCATGCAGATCCGCCTGGCCACCTGGAACCTCCACACCCCGCCCTTCGCCCCGCGGCGCAGCCAGCGCCTGCGCGCTGCCGCGCGGCATCTGAGGGACGGGCCCGACCCGAAACCGGACCTGCTGCTCTTCCAGGAGGTCTGGTCCGAGACCTTCTGGAAGGAACTCGCCCAGGCCCTCTCCCCCGATTACGCGCCCAGCCTGCCCGGGGAGGGGGCGGGGACCGCGGCGCGCAGCGGCCTCGCGAGCTTCGTGCGGCGGGATTCGGGCTGGCGGGTGGCGGGGCACCGCTTCGAGCGCTTCCACAGCAAGGGGCCCCCGTGGCGGATTTGGGAGGGGGACGGACTCGCCGACAAGGGCTTCGAGATCGTGGAACTGCAACGCGAGGGCTTGCCGCTCTCGCTCCTCAACACCCACCTCCAAGCCCAGTACCCGCCGCGGCACTACACCGACGTGCGAAGGCGACAGATCGCGCAGATCCGGCAGGCCGTCGCGCGCATCCCCGACTCCCGGCTGCTGCTGGCCGGGGGCGACTGGAACACCACTCCCCGAGGCGCCCTCTACCCCGAGTTGACCGCCTTCCTCCAGGACCTCACCGCCGCCTACCGGGAACGCTGCGCGTGCGGGACCTTCGTGGCGAAAGCGGGGGAGGGCGCCTGGCTCGACTACCTCTTCTCCCGCCCGTCCCGCCACTGGCAACTGCACGTGGAAGGCGTCGAGCGCATCGAGAGCCAGGCCCCCGACCAGCCTTTCTCCGATCACCACGGGTTGGTCGCAGAGCTCCGCGTCGAGCAACGGGGGAAGGCCAGTGCCCTGCTGCCGCTCTGCGCCGCAACGCTGCACGGCCCCTCCACGCGGCGCGCCTGGTCACTGGCCGCACTGGCAGGGCTGCTCGCCATGGGCGGGAAGGGGCTCGAGGGCTCGCTCTGGGCGGGCCTTTGCGTCTCCCGGCTCCGCGCGCCGCGGGATCCCTGGTATAAGTAGGGCTCCGAGAACCAGGGAGCACCGCGAGTTGGATTCGTAGCGCGTCGACGACGCAAGTCGGGGAGGATCGACACATGGCCACCGGGGTAAAGCTCGAGGACGCCGCGCTGCTGCGGGACCGCTGCTACGTGGGCGGCGAGTGGGTGGGGGCCAGCGGCGACGGCCACTTCGAGGTCACCAATCCCGCCACCGGCGAACGCGTGGGCCAGGTGCCCGCCTTCTCGGGCGAGGACACGCGGCGCGCCATCGAGATCGCCCACGAGGCCTGGGCGGACTGGCGGGCGCGAACGGGCAAGCAGCGCGCCAACCAGATGCGGCGCTGGTACGAGCTCATCCTGGAGCACCAGGAGGACCTGGCGCTCCTGATGACCCTCGAGCAGGGCAAGCCGCTGGCAGAGAGCCGGGGCGAGGTCGCCTACGGGGCCTCCTTCATCGAGTGGTTCGCGGAGGAGAGCAAGCGCATCTACGGCGACGTCATCGACGACCCGCTGCCCGGGCACCGCATCCTGGTGATGCGCCAGCCCATCGGGGTGGTGGCCTCGATCACCCCCTGGAACTTCCCCATCGCCATGATCACCCGCAAGTGCGCGCCCGCACTGGCCGCGGGCTGCACGGTGGTGATCCGGCCCGCCTCCCACACCCCGCTCTCGGCACTCGCGCTGGCCGAACTCGCTCACCGCGCGGAGTTGCCGCCGGGCGTGGTCAACGTGGTGACCGGCCCCTCGGGTCCCATGGGCAAGGAACTCACCGGCAACTCGTTGGTCCGCAAGCTCAGCTTCACGGGCTCCACGGAAATCGGAAAACTGTTGATGGCCCAGTGCGCGGACACGGTGAAGAAGGTCTCGCTGGAACTGGGCGGCAACGCGCCCTTCATCGTCTTCGACGACGCGGACCTCGACGCGGCCGTAGAGGGCGCCATCGCCAGCAAGTTCCGCAACTCGGGCCAGACCTGCGTGTGCGCGAATCGGGTACTGGTTCAGGATGGCGTCTACGAGGCCTTCGCGGAGAAGTTCGCAGCCGCGGTCTCGAAGCTGGTGGTGGGAGACGGACTCGAGCCGGGAGTCGTGCAGGGCCCGCTCATCGACCTCGCCGCGGTGGAAAAGGTGGAGAGCCACATCGCGGACGCCGTCGCCAAGGGGGCCTCGCTACTGGCGGGAGGCGAACGCCACGCGCTGGGGCGCAGTTTCTTCCAGCCTACCGTGCTCGGCGGCGCGACCCCCGAGATGGCTGTCGCCCGGGAGGAGACCTTCGGTCCGCTGGCCCCGCTCTTCCGCTTCCGCGACGAAGAGGAGGCCATCGCCATGGCGAACGACACCGAGTTCGGACTGGCCGCCTACTTCTACGCCCGGGACGTGGGGCGCATCTGGCGGGTCGCCGAGGCGCTGGAGTACGGGATCGTAGGGGCCAACACGGGCATCATCTCCAACGAGGTGGCGCCCTTCGGGGGCATCAAGGAATCCGGGATCGGCCGCGAGGGCTCGAAGTACGGGATCGATGACTTCGTGGAGCTCAAGTATGTGCGCCTGGGCGGCATAGGGCGCTAGCCGCCTCCGCGGTCGGCGCGTGGTCGCGGCCCGCCGGATCTGCTACGGATTCCGCCCCCGGGGAGGCACTGCCCGCAGTCCCGGACTTCTTTCCCTCGGTCCCGCAGCTGGCCGGTCATCCGAGACCCTTGGCCCAGGGCCCGGCGCGACTCTCGGAGCCGCGTTGTCCGCGAGGAGGAATCATGCGCGAATACGAGTTCACCTTCGTCGTCCAGCCCGAGATCAACGAGGAGGGCCTCGAGTCGATCCGTCAGCGCTTCGAGAGCACCCTCGAACAGCAGGGCGCCACCAAGCTCTTCTACGAGGATTGGGGCCGGCGGCGCCTCGCCTACGAGATCCAGAACTTTCAGAAGGGCCACTACCTGGTGCTCCACTATCTCGACGAGGGGCGCGCGATCCCGGAGATGGAGCGCGTGGGCCGTCTCGACGATTCGGTGATGCGCTTCCTCACGGTGCTCGCCAACGAGGAGGTGGAGGACATCGAGGCCCGCAAGGCCCAGGCGGTGGAACTCGAGGAGGAGCGCGTGCGCAAGGCTGCCGAACGCGTCGAACGCGAGGCCGAGGAAGCCGCCGCCCGGGCCGCCGAGGCCGAAAGCCGGGCCGCCGAGGCCGAAAGCCGGGCCGCCATGGCGGCCAGCGCAGCCGAGAGTGTGAGCGCGGATCCGGAGGACGGCGCGGACGACGATGGCGAACAGGGCAGCGCGGTCCAGGACGCATCGCCTGATTCCGCCCCCGAAACAGACGGCGAGGCCGAGCCGGACAAGGAGCCCGCCGTCGCCGAGGCGACCCCCGAAGCGGCAGCCGAGGCAGACGGCGAGGCCGAGCCGGCTGAGGAGCCCGCCGACACCGAGGCAGCCCCCGAAGCGGCAGCCGAAGCAGACGGCGAGGCCGAGCCGGCTGAGGAGCCTGCCGACACGGAGGAAGCCCCGGAACCGACAGCCGAAGCAGACGACGAGGCCAAGCCGGCCAAGGAGCCCGACGACGTGAAGGCAGCCCCGGAAGCGGCAGCCGAAGCGGAGACCGCCGAGGCGACGGAGGAGCAGCCGTCATGAGCCAGGTTCAGCTGATCCTCACCGAGAGCGTCCAGAACCTGGGCGAGACCGGCGANCTGGTCCGCGTCAAGCCGGGATACGCGCGCAACTACCTAATCCCGCAGGGCAAGGCCATCCCCGCCACCGCTTCCCGGGTCAAGGAACTCGACCACAACCGCCGCATCATGTCGGATCGTGTCGCCAAACAGCTCGTCCACCTGGAGACCTCGAAGACGGCCCTCGAGAAGCTGAGCCTCGAGGTCAGCGCCCGAGCGGGGGAGGAGGGCCGACTCTTCGGCTCCGTGACCAACGCCCAGATCGCCGGCCTGCTGGCCGAAAAGGGCTTCGAGATCGACCGTCGCCGCATCGTGATCGATCCCATCAAGTCACTGGGCGAGCACACGGTGCGCGTCAAACTGCACCGGGACGTGGTGGCCAGCCTGGTCCTCGAGGTCAGCGCCGAAGGGGCCCCGCCGCCCCCCGACCCGCTGGACGACGTCGTGGACCCGGACGACCTCGCAGAAGCAGCGGAGCGGGCGGAGCGGGCGGAGGACGACGCTGGGGAAGAGGCAGAGGACGACGCCGACCTCTGAGCCCCAGCGGCCCGCACTCCCTGCGGGGTCGAAGTTTTTTCGTAGCGCCCGTGTCGTGAGTTCTGGCCCTGGTGGTGGTCGCCAGACTACAATGGGTGGGACGAGGGGGTGAAGGTGGCGCGAGGCGAGGGGGGCGGCGAGTACCCGGATACGGCGGGGCGCGTCCCGCCCCATGACCTGGAAGCCGAGAAGGCGGTGCTCTCTGCGCTGCTGCTCGACAACGACGCCATCCACCGGGTGCTCAACGACGTGACGCCCGAGGATTTCTATCACCCCTCCCACGCGCAGATCTACCGGGGCATGCTGGCGCTGCAGGACGAGAACGAGCCCGTGGACCTGCACACGCTCTCCGATCACCTCAACCAGCAGAAGCGCCTCGACGCCGTAGGGGGCGTGGTCTTCCTGTCGGAACTCGCCGACTACGAGGCCACCGCGGCCAACGTGGAGCACCACGCGAAGATCATCCGCGACAAGGCGGACAAGCGGAGCCTGATCCGGGTGGCGGGGGAGATCGCTGAGGCGGGCTTCGATTCGTCGGAGAAGGCCGCGCAGCTGCTCGACGTCGCGGAATCCCGCGTCTTCGATCTTTCCCAGAAGCGGGCGCGCACCACCTTCACCGCGCTGGACGTCGGGCTCCACGACGCCATGAACCACGTGGACATGCTGATGGAGCGCAGCGGTGAACTCACCGGCGTACCCAGCGGCTTCCGCGACCTGGACGCCGATACCGGTGGCATGCAGCCCGGCGAGCTGGTCATCATCGCCGCCCGGCCCAGCATGGGGAAGACCGCGCTGGCGCTCAACATCGCGCGCAACGCGGCGCTCGACCACGGCAAGCACGTGGCGATCTTCTCGCTGGAGATGACCCGGCGGTCGCTGATCCTGCGGCTCATCGCCGCCGAGGCCCGCATCAACTTCACGAGCTTCCGAAAGGGATACGGGCATGCCGACGCCTACCGGAAGATCCAGCAGGCAGCCAACGACCTGGCCTCGGCGCAGGTCTGGCTCGACGACTCCGGGACCATCACCATCCTGGAGATCAAGGCCAAGTGCCGCCGGCTGCAGAAGATGCACGGTCTCGACATGGTGTTCCTCGACTACCTGCAACTCGCCCACGGCAACACCCCCACCTCGCGCAAGGACCTCGAGATCGGGGAGATCAGCCACGGTCTGAAGGCCCTCGCCAAGGAACTCAACATCCCGGTGGTCGCCCTCTCCCAGCTCAACCGCGGCCCCGAGCAACGCGACCCCGACAAGCGCCGTCCCAACATGGGCGATCTGCGCGAGTCCGGGGCCATCGAGCAGGACGCCGACGTGGTCGCCTTCATCTACCGCGACGAGGTCTACAACCCCAACGAGGAGAACCGCGGCCTCGCGGAGTTGATCATCGCAAAACAGCGCAACGGTCCGACGGGCACCATCAAACTGCAATTCGACGGCCGCTACGCGAAGTTCAGCGACCTCAGCCAGGAACGCCGCCAGGCGCTGGGCGTGCCCGACCGGGTAGGCTTCGGGGACGACGAGGAGACCGTCTATCGCGGCGAGGCGGACGCGGGACCGCCGGGCGACGGCTTCGGCGACGAAGAGACCCCCTTCTGAGCCTTCCACAATGTCGCAACCACGCAGCCCGAAGCTGGTGAAACCGCGCGCGCTGCGAGCCGGGGGGACGCTCGGCATCGCAGCGCCCAGCGGCCCCGTGGACGGCGCGAAGTTGCAGGCCGGGGTCGAGATGCTGCGCGCCGCCGGTTTTCAGGTCGTGCACCGCGAGGACATCGGCGACCGGGAGGGCTACCTGGCGGGCAGTGACGCGCGCCGCGCCGCGGAACTCCATGAACTCTGGAGCGACCCGAGGGTGGACGCCATCCTGTGTGCGCGCGGCGGCTACGGGACCCCGCGCATCCTCGACGCGCTGGATCCGGCGCTGGCACGCGAGGCCCGCAAACCCCTGGTGGGCTACAGCGACATCACCGCGCTGCTGCTCTGGCAGCGGCAGCGCGCGGGCCTGGTGGGCTTCCACGGCCCCATGCTCGACTACGGGAACGAGCTCCCCAAGGAGAGTTTCGAAGCGCTGCTCGCGCAACTGCAGGGCCGGAGCCGCCCCCCCCTGCGCCTCCGGGGCCGGGGCCGCGTGGCGGGGTCCGCGGCGGGCCGGCTGGTGGGCGGCAACCTCAGCCTGGTGACGGCGAGCCTGGGCAGCGCCTGGGAGATCGTGACGCGCGGGGCCATCCTGGTGATCGAAGAAGTGGGAGAGCGCCCCTACCGCATCGACCGCATGCTCGAGCAGCTGCGCGCTGCTGGCAAGTTCGAGGGGCTTCGCGGCATCGCGGTGGGCGCCCTTCGGGAGTGTGACGACTCGCGTTACCCCGAGCCCGACGCCCTGCAGGTGATCGAGCAAGCCGCTCGCCGGGCCGGCGTGCCCTGCGTGGCCGGGCTGCCCTTCGGCCACCAGCCCGCCAACCTCACCTGGGCCCAGGGCGTGCGCGCTACCATCGACGCCGAGGCGGGGGAAGTCCGCATCCTCGAGCAGGGAGTGGCGCGCGCAACGTGAAGTGGAGCCTGATCCGCCGGAAGCTCGCCCGGGTCGACCGTGCCATCGACAAGGCCATCGCGGATGCCGACATTCCGGGCGCCGTGGTGCTGGCCCGGATGCCCCACCAGGGAGAGGAGATCGAGTACGCGTCTGCGCGCGGCCTGGCGGTGGCACGCCCGGAGCGCCTGCCCATGACGCGCAGCACCCTCTTCGACCTGGCCTCCCTCACCAAGCCCCTCGCCACCACCAGCGCCATCCTGCTGCTGGTCGATGAGGGGACGCTCGATCTCGACGACCCGGTCGCAAAGCACCTGCCCCACTTCGCAGAGCGCGACAAGGAAGGCGTCACACTGCGGCACCTGCTCACCCACTCCTCGGGCCTCAAGCCCTGGCGCGCCTTCCACGAGGTGCTGATCGAGAAGGAGCGGAAGACGGGCGAGACCTGGCTGGGCAATCCGGCCAGCCGCGACCTGATCGTCGAGCGGGTGCTGCGCTCGGGCCTGGTCCACGAGCCCGGCAAGGCCGCGGTCTACGGCGACCTCGACTTCATCGTGCTGGGCGCGCTCGTGGAAGCCCTCTCCCACCAGCCGCTGGACGTCTTCTGCCGGGAGCGCATCTTCGAGCCGCTGGGCCTGCAGGACACCTTCTTCGTCCCGCTCGGCGGCGAGGCAACCCTGCCCGACGCCATGAAGCGCCGCTTCGCGGCCACCGAGAACTGCCCGTGGCGCGAACGCATCCTCTGGGGCGAGGTCCACGATCCCAACGCCTGGTGCATGGGCGGGGTGGCGGGACACGCGGGCCTGTTCTCCAGCGCCGAAGACGTGATGCGCTTCGCGCGCACCCTGCTCGACGTCTGGCACGGCCGCAGCCAGGCGCTCCCCCAGGCAGTCCTGCGCGGCTTCACGGAGCGACAGGAGCTGCCCCCGGATTCGGACTGGGCACTCGGCTGGGATACCCCCACCCCGGGCGCCTCCTCCTCGGGCCAGCACTTCGGGGCCCGCTCCATCGGGCACCTGGGCTTCACGGGCACTTCGCTGTGGATCGACCTGGAGCGCGAGGTGGTGATCGTGATGCTCACCAACCGCATCCACCAGGTCGCCAAGCGCAGTCGCTTCGAGCTTCGACCGCGCGTCCACGACCTGATCCTCGAAGCTTTCGCGGCGGGCTGAGGATGAGCGAGACGCCCCGGCGCGTGCACTTCGTCGCCATCGGGGGCAGTGGCATGGGCTCGCTGGCCTGCCTGCTGCGGGCGCGCGGCCTGCAAGTGACGGGCTCCGACAACGCCCTCTACCCTCCCATGAGCACGGCGCTCGAGCGCTGGGAGATCCCCGTGCGCGACAGCTTCCGCGCCGAGCACGTGCTGGACGCGGAGCCCGACCTGGTGGTGATCGGGAACGCCGTACATGCCGACAACCCAGAAGCGCGCGCGGCGATCGACGAGGGACTGCGCTGCCTGTCGTTTCCGGACGCCCTCTTCGAACTCGCCATGGCCGCCCGGCACTCCGTGGTGATCTCCGGC
>JABSQX010000068.1 GCA_013215615.1 Myxococcales bacterium
ATCTGGGCTTGGTCGCGCAGCCGGGCGTCGCGATCGGCCAGTTGCAGGACCGCGAGCGTCACGGCATCCAGCGCTTCGGCCAGGGCTTCGAGGCTCTCGGGGGAGAGGCGCTGCAAGGGCTCCCCATCCTCCAGCATCACGTCCTGCTGCACGGCGAGGATGGCCCGCAACGAGAAGGCGACGCTGCGGTATTGGCTGGCGCGGATCTCTGCGAGGCTGACCGACTGGCCTCCGGGGAAGGAGAGGTGGATCCCGCCGCGGCCGTCCTCCTCCCGGGCCAGCACTGCCGCGAGTTCGGGTTCGAGGTCCTGGACGCGCACGAGGTGAGCTCCAGCCAGCCCGGCGCGCTGCGAGGCCCGCGACCAGAGGCGGCGCGCCACGCGCTTTTGGAGTAACACGTTTTCGCGTCGTGCGGACTCGGAGAGCGGGGTGCCGGACACGAAGTCCTCGAAGCGTGACGCGCTCGAGTAGCACTTGGCGTCGTGCTGGGATTCCAACTCCTGGATGGCGCCGAGCAGGGTGTCGAGGGGGCTTGTCGCGCTGAGATCCTGTGCGTGGATTGCCGAGAGGGGGGCAAGCACGAGCGCGACCGCCGCGAAGGCAGCGAGCCAGGGCGGCGCGGGCGCGATGCGTCTCTCGTTAGCGTGCCGCGCCGGCATCCTGCGGGGTCGCGGATTCGTCGTGTAGGGAGCGGATGCGCTCCAGCGCCTCATCGGCTTCGGGTAGCCGCAACCAGTTCGCACGCTCTGCGAACGTGGCTGCGCGCTCCAACTCGCCCTGCTTCACGAGCAGTTCGGCGAGCTGCAGGGCTGCTTCCGCCTCCCGGGGGTGGCGGCGAAGCAAAGTCTCCAGCCGCTCACGGGCCTCCTCCTCGCGCTGCAGTGCGGCGAGCATCCGCGCAACGTTCATCGCGGTTTGGGGGTGGCCGGGCAGCGCCTCCTCGCTGCGTGCGTAGAGGTCCAGCGCCTGCTGGTGCTCGCCCACCGCTTCGGCCAGCGCGCCAAGGCCAGCCAGCGCCGGCGCGTAGTTGGGAACCAGGGCCAGGGCCTGCTCGTAGGATTCCCGAGGAGACTTCCCGGCCCGCTCGCGCACGCGTCCTTGCAGCGTGAGCAAGGCTACTTCTTCGGGGTGGGCTTCGAGGGCTGCGGCGACTCTCTGCTCGGCCTTCTCGTGCTGGGCGAGCTCGGCGAGTTGTTCCACGAGGCTCTCGAGTGCGGGCAGGTTGGCGGGATCGCTGAGATCCAGCTGGGAGTGCTCGATGGCCTCGACGGCGAGTTCGGCGCCCTTGTCGGCGGCCAGCAGCCCCGCCTCTTCGGCCACCGCCACGGACTCGTGGCCGTGGATCGCAGCCAGCCTTTGCAACATCCGGGTCGCCAGGGGGTGACGGCCCGTGCGGTGTGCGACCCGCGCGGCGAGGATCAGGGCCTCGGCGTCCCGAGGGCGCGCACGCAGGTGGCGGCTGAGGGAGTCCAGTGCCAGCGGATCCTGGCCGCTCACCGCCTGCAACTCCGCGAGGGACAGGCCGGCCCTCGTGAAGCCGGGATGGGCGCGCAGCGACTCGCGGTACTCCGACATGGCGCGCGGGAAATCACCCAGGGCTTCCGCGGCCTCTCCCGCCAGGAAGCGCCCGGAGGGGTTGTTGGGCCAGAGGCGGATGCCGGAGGTGAAGGCCTCGAGGGCAGCCGCTGCGTTGCCCTCCGCGAGCAGGATGCGTCCCAAGATCAGGTCCCGCAGAGACGGTTCCTCCAGCGCGTCGGCCACGCTGCGCGCCTGTTCGTAGCGCTCGGCCTGGACCAGGGTGTCCGCGTAGGCGAAGCGCAGCATCACCGAGGCTTCTCGCGCTGCGGCCAGCGCCTCCTCGAAGGCGAGTACGGCCTCATCGAACTGTTCGCGGTTTACGTAGAGGTCGGCCAAGTTGAACCAGGCCTGGGCGGTGGCTGTCTGCTCGGCCTCTTCACGCAGCAAGCGCTCCTCTTCCGCGAGATCGCCCAGGGCCCGCATGCGCCGCGCCAACGCCAGGCGGAAGAAGCTGGTTGGGGTGCTCGCGAGCGCTTCCTGAAGCAGTTTCGTTGCGTCCTCGGGGCGGCCGCTGAGGTCGTAGTAGGCGGCGGTCTCCGTCACTGCCAGGGGGTTCTGGGAATGGGCCTCGAGGCACTCCGCGTACTGGCTTTCCGCGATCTCGAGATCGCCCTTCTCGAAACTGAAGAGAGCGCCCGCGATGCACAGTCGCGCCCGCATGCCCTCGGAGATCGGCTCGTCGGTGGTGGCGAGGCGCTCGCGTGCAGTCGCCAAGGCCGCTTCGGCATCGTCGATCAGGTCCAGCGCGATCAGCGTCGTCACGCGGGGCACCAGGGCTGCGACGTTGTGGGGATCCCGCTCGAGCACCCGGTCGATGTCCGCCAGCCCGTCCACGAGGTTGCCGTTGGCGAGGTGGGCGCGGGAGCGCAGCGCCAGGGCGCCGAGGTTGTCGGGATCGAGTTCGAGGACGCGGTTGATCACCGGCAGGGCGTCGGGCGCCGTGCGGCTGTCGAGCATGGCGCGTGCCAGCAAGAGTCCCGCGGGCACCGCGTAGCGGGGATGCTCGCTGGCGCGGCGCAGGGGCCAGACCGCGAGTCCCGCATCCCCGCCCTGGAGTAGCGCCGTGCCCAGTAGCAGGTTGGCCTCGCCATTCGCGGGGTTCTCGTCCACGAGCGCGCGCAGGTCCGGCAGGGAATCCCGCCAGCGCCCCTCCTCGTGCAGGGCCCGGATGGCTTTCAGGCTGGGTGTGTCCTTCGCCTCGCCACAACCCAGGCCAAGCACCAGGCCAGCGAGGAGCACGCGTGCGCTGCACGTTCGAAGGCGGCGATGCGAAGCCGAGGTGTTCATGGTGGTGTGGTCCCTGCGGGCGTCACGGCTCGGCGCTGCCCGCGTTGGCTGTGAAAGGGTTCGTCGCGCTGGCTCTCCTCGAGGCCGCCGATCCTCTGTTCGGCATTTCGCCGCCGCTCCGCACAGCCCTCGACCTGGCAGCGTTCCCAGGCCTCGTCGAGCACGCGCCGATCGAAGGGCACGGCGTGATGATAGTGGCGCAGGAAGCGTTGCGTGAGACGTTCGGCGTGGCGCAGAGCCGCCTCGTCCTTGGGTTTGCGGACCCGTCCGCCGTAAAGGGCCTGGAGCTGCGCGAGCCGGCCGGGCCTCAGGAAGTCCTTGTCGCCCCGGGTCTGCTTCCGGAGTTCTTCCAGGGTGGCGCGCAGCCGGGGGGATTCGGGCTCGTCGCTGCGCCAGCGTGCCAGCAACGTCGCGCACTCTTCGTGGCGCTTGAAGCGGCAGGTCTCGCGAGCGGCGGCCTCCAGGATCTCGGATTGCGAGAATCGCCCGCTTCGGGATAGCCCGCGCAGCAGCGAGTTGCGTGCCGACGCCTGTTGGTGGGCGGGGCTCACGTAGGGGGGGATCCAGGCATGGCGACCTTGGAAGAAGGCCTGGGCGGCACGGTGGCTGAGGATCGGGTGGCGCAGGCTGTGGATTTCCCCCTCGAGCGCGGCGGCGTGCAGCGTGCCGCGGGGCAGCACTTCGTGGGCAAGCAGGGCGGGGAAGCTCTCGATCCCCACGCGCCCGAAGCCCGCCCGGAAGTCCGGGCGATCGAAGCGCGCCTCGAGCTCCCGCAGGTCGGGCTGTGAATCGTCCGTGCGCTCGAAGCCCAGCAGCAGCAGGTCCGAACCCAGCGCGAACCAGACCGATACGCTGGGGAAGACCGCCGCATAGGTGCGGAGCACCAGGGCGATTACCTCCGGGTTGGATTCGTAGAGATGGAACCATTGCGCGTAGACGCCGCCTGGCGCCAGGCGTCCTCGGGCGGCCTCCAGGAACTCCCGGCTATAGAGCATCTCGACGCCGGTCACCCAGGGGTTGCTGGGTTCCGAAACGATCAGGTCGTAGCGTGTGGGGCTCTGTTGCAGCGCCCGGTAGGCATCCCCGCGCAGGATCTCGATCTTGGGGTTCTTCGAGGCCTCGAGGTTCCCCACGTCGAAGAGCGGCGCGGCAGCGATCACGCCCTGGGAGATCTCGGCCACTCGTACCGATTCGGTGTCCTCGAGTGATGCCAGCTCTCCGGCCGTCACTCCCGTCCCCCAGCCGATCACGAAGGCGCGCTCGCGCTGCTCGGCGACCAGGGCAGGGATCAGTGCGCTCAGCGCCATGGTCGGGTAGTCGCCCACCAGGTTTCCGTCGGACTTGCCGTTCACCACGATGCCACGTTGTTCGGGGTGTCCCTCGGGCTCGAGGACCGCGACCGAACTGGTGGGATCATCGTCGTAGTAGATCACGTTTCCGATGTCGCGGTGCTCGAACATGGCTTCGGGCCCCGCGAAGGTCCAGGCGCCGGCGTCGCGGTTGCGGAAGAGCCCCGTGGCCATCCGATCGGGGCTCCACTCGGGGAGCAGCCAGATCGCGCCCAGCGTGGGGATCAGGATGAGGGGCGAAAGGGAGCGGGGGAACGCGCGCACCACCAGTGTGGTGGAGAGGGTGGCCGCCACGACCAGGGCGGAGAGTGCTATGCGGTAGACGTGGTGGAGATCGAGCCAGAACAGCAGCACGTAACCACCCAGCAGCGCGCCCAGCAACGAGCCCGCGGTGTTCCATGCGTAGAGGCGTCCCGCCACCGAGCCCAACTCCTGGACCTGGCGCCTCAACTCGTGGAAGAGCAGCGGCAGCAGCGCGCCCGAAAGGCCGATCGGGACCAACAGAACACACAGCAACGCGCCGAAGGCCGCGGCGTGGTAGGCGTAGAAGATGGGAGCGTGGTCGTGAAACAGTGCGCGCAGCAGGTGCGCCCAGTAGGGGGCGTCCCCGACGCCCAGGTAGAGGAGCCCGAGCAGCGCCACCAGCAGCCACTGGGTGACCACCAGCAGGCTGCGAGGGATGCGGGGCAGCATCGAGACCAGGAGGCTTCCCAGCGCGATGCAGAGCACGAAGACCGCTACCACCATCGCGAAGGTGAACTCCGAGGAGCCGAGGGAGAGCGCGCCGATGCGGATCACGGTGGTCTGCAACGCCATCATCGCAAAGCCCGCCAGCATCGCGACGGCCGCCCAGGCCGCGAAGCCCTCCACTCGCGGAGCATCCGCGGCCTCCTCGAGGCTCGCCCGCGCACCGCTTCCCCTCCCCTCCAGCTGGGCGAAGATGGCGGCTGCCACCAGGTTCAGGCAGCCCATCAGCTGCATCACGCCGTCGAGACCCAGCAGTGGCACCAGCACGAAGCCAGCCGCCAGTGCGCCCGCAAAAGCGCCCGCGGTATTGAAGCCGTACACCCAGGCATGGATCTGGGTCGAGTGCTCGACGTCGCGGGTCAGCGCCAGGGTGAGAATGGGGATGGTGCCGCCCATCAGGACCGCGGGCGGACCGATGAGCAGCGCGGAGAGCAGCACGTCGAAGGCGAAGGAGAGCCCCCCGTGCCCCAGCGGCCCCAGCAGGGAGAGCGCCTGGGCGCCGCTCACCAGCAGCGGAAAGAGCAGCGCGTAGAGTCCGATTCCGCCCTCCACCAGAGCGTAGAAGTAGAGCAGGCGGGGCGGCTTTCCCTGCCGCCGGGCGCGCGCCAGCAGCCAGCGGGTGGCGCGCCCGAAGAGCGCGTAGCCCGCCGCCAGGCCCCCCAAGAAGATGGCGAGCACCGCCGCGGTGGCCTCGCTGTGGGATCCCAGCAGCGTCGCCAGGTACTTCTGCCAGGTCACCTCGTAGACGAGGCCCGTGAAGCCGGTGAGTATCGTCAACAGTAGCGCGGTGACACGGACCCTCATCTACGGCTTGGCACTCCGGGGCGTCAACCCGACCCGGTGGTCAACTCCTCGCGCACAGCGGAGGGCAGCATCCCTTGAGGAGTGCGCTGACGTCCCCCGCGGATCGAGTTCTTCGCGTCCTCGGGGAGGTCGGCCTCTTCGAGCCAGATGGCCGCGGCCTGGGGGCTGCGGCGCCAGAACTGCCGCCCGGCGAGGCCCATGCTACGGCGTCGCTGCTTCGGGTCCTGGATGCGCTCGGCCCAGACGACCGCGGCCCGGGGCACCTCCTGGGCGCTGGCGCGCACCAGCGCGACGATGGCGGGATCCAGGTAGGCGGCGGGCATCGCGGCCTCGAGCCAGCGCTCGGCCGCCTCGGCGCGCTTGCCGTGCCACTCCCGGAAGGCGTCGCCTACGGCCTCGTCGCGCTCCTCCCCAGCGGGGAGCGTCTCGAGCCATGCGAAGAGATCGACGGGCTGGTGATGCCGGGCCCACTTGCGGGCGACGTGTGCCAGTGAGCCCGTGACGTAGGGCTGGCCCCCGTGCGTCTCGATGATGCCCATGGCCAGCTGCGGATCCCGGCGCGCCACCATCCCCGAGGTGTGATAGAAGGCCTGCGTCTTGAAGTCGTTGGGTGCGTCCTCGGGCACCCCTTCGGCCCACGCGATCAGGGCCTCCGGCCCCTCCTTCGCGACCTCCCCGGCCAGGAGGAAGGCGCGCTTACGTCGCACGCGGGCATCATCGATGGCGGCGACGTGGTCGCTAACCCCCATGTATTCCCCGTTGGCGATCCAGCCGTCGAGGCTCGCGGCGGTGAGACGTTGCTGGAAGTCGGGGTCGTCGAGACCGTCGATGCCTCGGAGGGTCTCGGCCGCAGCGGAACCGTCCCGGAACCCGTAGGCGTAGAGGCTCTCGATGGCCAGAGTTTTGCCCCATGGGCCGGGCTGATCGAGCGCCCAACGGAAGGCGCCCGGGGCGTCGAGGCGGCTCCACGCCATCATCACGAGGCGCGCGTCCTCACCGGTCAGCTGATCCTGCTGGGCGGTCACGAACTCCATCAAGGCGGGGATTTCGTCGGCGCCCAGTCCGCGTAGGGAGGCGGTCAGCGCGTAGGTGCGCTCCAGGGGATCGCGTTCGGAGAGTGCTTGCTCGAGGGTAAGCGGGGTTTCGACCGCGGCCGAGCTTGGCGCGCGGGCTTCCGGTGCGGGAAGCCCCCAGCGACCCAGCGCGAAGGCGGCCGCGACGGCGAGGACCCAGGCGGCCACTCTCACCGCGGGATCTCTCGTGAGATTCGCCGCGGTCTGGGCGGGGTATTCATCGAACTCTCTCCGCTCCCTCTTCCCACGGGTGCTCGATCCCCGGGGGTCTGTTTGCCGGGAGCCCTGGCTCCGCTAGGCAACTCCTTCTCGCGGAAGTATATTGCATCCTCAATGCCCCCGGTCGAGCGGATTCCCCCCAGTCCCTCCTGCCGCTGCCGGCTTCGCAGCGCATCTTGGGCAACGCTGTTCATAGCCTGCTTATTCGGCCAGGCGACCGCCGCCCAGGAGCCTGGCGATGCGGCCGTGGAGGCCTCTGCGGCGGCCGAGAGCGAAGCTCCGCGTCAGCCGGAAGCGGGGGGGGAGGGCGCCGGCACGGGCGCGCCCAGCCAGGACGTGGAGGAAATCATCGTGCAGGGCAGGGGTGCCGACGACTCCCTGCAGGAGACCGCCATCTCCGGCACCCGCTTCGACGCCCAGGAGATGCGCGCCCTGCGCATCCAGAACCTCGACGACCTCGCGGACTACACCCCCAACCTGGAGATCAATACCGCCTTTGCGAACTCGAACCCCACCATCTTCATCCGAGGCATTGGCCTCAAGGACTACAACGCCAACGCGGCGGGCGCCATCGGCATCTACCAGGACGGCATCAACATCAACTCGCCGGCCATCCAGCTCTTCCAGCTCTTCGATACCGAATCCGTGGAGGTGCTGCGGGGTCCCCAGGGCAGCCTCAACGGCCGCAACTCCCCGGCAGGCGCGATCCTCATCAAGTCCCGCATGCCGGGAGACGAACTGGCCGCGGAAGCCAACCTCACCTACGGGAACTACAACCTGGTCGAGCTCGAGGGCGCCTTCGACGTACCGCTGATCCCCGACAGGCTGCTGTCCCGCTTCTCGTTTGCCGCCAACTTCCGCGACGGCATCATGGAGAACGCTTGCGCGGACTGGAACCCCCAGCAACACGCGGTGTTCGCAGACGAGACCCTACCTCGGGTCGTGGACATAAACGGCATCCCCAGGACGGAGCTTGGAAGGGTCCGGTCGTACCTGGTGACTGAGCAGACGCTGTTAGAGGAGTACCGGAAGGATAAGCTGGTCAATCACCGGAAGTTCCAGCAACTTCAGAACAACGCCCTTGGCTACGGGGTCACTGCGACCAATCGAAGCCGGCGGCAGGACCAGTGGGAGGCGTACGCGAGCGGGGCCGGAGGCGCTGGCCCGCTTCAGCCGGGGGTCGACCAGGTAAAGAACCTGGTCATCGACAGCGTTTGCATCGTCAACACGGAGTCCATCGGCACGATCATCACGGAAGAAGGGGAAAGAAGGGGCCTGGGGCCGGAAGGGACGTTCCGGCCCGGGAAAGGCCCCCTGATCGGTGACTTCCAGGGCTTGAAGCACAAGACGAACAACTGGAAGGACTGGGCGGTCCGCGGCATCTTCGTCTACCAGCCGGATATCGAGGGCATGCAGTGGACGCTGAACGTCCACGGCGGCCAGAACCTGAGCGACTCCCTCCACCTCCAGGGAATCCAGGCTACTCCCTCCCCCCAAGAACCCCTCGTATTCACGGCTGGCGTTCTGGGCGGGACCAATTTCAACGAGACGTCGATCGCGACAGCCACGGGCTTCGAGGGTCTCGAAGACCTTCCCGGCCTGAAGCCCTTCTACCAACAAGACCCCCAGGGCAATCCGGTATTGGACGAAAACGGTGAGCCGGTAGTCATTTACCCCTCCGCGCGCGCCAGCAACCACCGCAAGGGCTATTTCAATCGCGATGGCAGGGAGCTCAACGACGCCTGGGGCGCCAGCCTCCGGGGCGAGTGGGAGTTCGGGCGCTTCCGCGTCCTCTCCCTGACGGGCTACGAGTGGTACGACCGGCTGGTAGAAGACGAGGGCGACGCTTCTCCCACGGANCTCTTTCCCGCCAACTACCAGGACAGCGCCTGGCAGGTCAGCCAGGAGCTGCGCTTCTCGGGGGAATCCCCGCTCGAAGGCCCGCAATACCAGTGGAACGCCGGCTTCTTCTTCCTCAAGGAGGAGCTCGAAGCCTTCAACGTGTTTCCCACCGTCCAGGGCAACGGGATCGACCAGCGCTTCGACCAGGAACTCTTGAGCGTCGCCCCCTATCTCAACGGCAGCTACTGGATCACCGAGGCACTGAGTGTCGAGGCGGGGATTCGATACAACTACGAGCGCAAGGATTTCAAACTCAAGAGCACCGTCGTCGTCCCGGAGCAGGGGGAGCACGAGCTGCTTCCCGGCATTCCCGCGGAGCAGAAGTGGAGTGTACCCACCGGCGAGTTGACGCTCCGCTACGAGCCGGACTGGGCGGCGCTGTCAGCGGCAAAAAACGACTCGCTCATGGTCTACGCGAAGTACGCGCGCGGCTTCAAGGGGGGGCACTTCAACGCGGGGGTCTCGGTCGTCGGGACCATCGGTGGAGGGGGAAGCCAGACGTCGCAGAGCGTGACGCCCGTGGCCGCCGAGTACATCCACTCCGCCGAGGTGGGTCTCAAGAGCGACTGGCTGGACGGCCGGCTGCGTCTCAACGCGGCTGGCTTCCGCTACTGGTACACGGATCTCCAGGTCTTCGACGTNGTCAANGAAGCNAACGAGTTGCCCTTCACCAAACTCCTCAACGCCGATGCCCGCGTTTGGGGCGTGGAGGTCGAACTCACCGCCGAGCCGGTGGACCGCCTGATCATCAGCGCGGGTTTTGGCTGGCTGGACGGTCATTTTGGCGACTTCGTGGTCGAAAAGACCACTCTGCTGCAGCGCGGTTCTCCTCCAAGCTTCCCTTTCGCCTACACGGGCAATCCCCTGATTGCCGCGCCGCGTTACAACACCTCGGGGGTCGTCACCTACGAGTTGCCGCTACAGGGTTGGGGGGCGCTGATCCCTCAGTACGACTACAGCTATCGCTCCAAGCACTACTTCGACCCCGCCGGCCATCCGATCATCGCGCAGGCCGGCTACTGGCTCCACAACGCGCGCCTCACCTACCGCACCTCCGATGAGCGGATCGAGCTTTCTGGCTGGGTGCGCAACTTTCTCGACAAGGAGTACAAGGTCGACGTCTTTGACTTGACCCGCTATTACAGCACGATCCTCGAGGTCTGGGGCGATCCGCGTACCTACGGGGTGAGTCTCTGGTTCGCGTTTTGATCGCCGCGCCGCATTTCGGCGCTTCGCGCGCTTACTGGACGTCGTAGCCCAGCGCCCGCAGCTGCTCGAGTTCCGACTCGCCGAGTTCGACGTCGGGCGAGACCTCCCAGGCCGGCGTGCGGTCGAGGTAATCGCGCGCCCTCTCCGTGAGGCGCGCGAAGATCTCGGGCTCCTCTTCCGAGATGTCCACGGCCTCGAGCGCATCCACGCTGCGGTCGTAGAGTTCTCCGCGACCCGAGACGGCCCGGTGCAGCAGTCGGTAGCGCCCGTCACCCACCGCCACCATGGGACGGGGCGCCTGCTTGCTGCGCCCCCAGCTCTGGTCGATGTACGCGAAGTTGCTCGTGTCGGAAGGCGGCGCCGGCTCGCCCCGGACCGCCGCCATCAACTCCGGGAGGCGCGAGCGCCCGTCCGGGGCCTCGAGGCCCGGGAGCCCGAGCAGGTCGAGCAGGGTGGGCCACAGGTCGACATTCTCGGTGGCACCCTCCACCACGACGGATTCTTTCAGGCGAAAGGGGAAGCTCAGGATGAAGGGCGTGGTGGTGACCTCGCCGTAGACGTCCCGGGCGTGACCCTCGCGGCCGTGTTCCCCGAAGGCCTCGCCGTGGTCCGCGGCCAGCACGATCAGGGTCTTGTCGCGCAGGCCCCGGGCGTCGATGTCCCGGAGCAAGCTGCCGAGCACCCGGTCCACCCAGCGGATTGAGTTGTCGTAGATGTCCGAGTAGCTGGTGCCGAAGAGGGCCGTGTCCTTGTCGTAGACGTACTGGTGGACGTCCATGAGGTGCAGGTAGAGGAACCAGCGCTCGTCCTCGTGGGAGCGCAGGAACTCGATCGCGGAATTCACCGTGTCCTGGTCGGTGCCCGAGACGCCGCCCGTGGGCTTCTCCCGATGCACGGCCGGGGGGACGCGTCCCGCGCGTGGGCTGTGGTAGACCTCGAATCCCTGGGAGAAGCCGAAGGAGGGGCTGATCCAGCCATTGCGCCAGATCGCGAAGGTGCGGAAGCCGGCATCGCGCAGGATCTCGGCGGGCATGTGCGCCTCGAGCGAAACGCTCTGGGGCGAGCGCGTCACGCCGGTGCTCACCGGGTAGAGACCCGTCCACAGCGAGGCCATGGAGCACTTCGTCCAGGAGGATTGCGAGGTCTGGTGGGCGAAGCGCACGCCCTCTGTGGCAAGCGCGTCGATGTTGGGGCTGGTTGCGCGTTCGTAGCCGTAACAGGAGAGGCGGTCGGCGCGCAGGGTGTCGATCAGCACGAAGAGCAGGTTGAGGTCTTCTCGCTCGCGGAGGCGCTCGATCTGCTCTGCGCCGCCCAGTGCCCTCGGATCCTCGCGCACCTCGAACTGCAGGGCGATGGCAGCCGCGATCATCGAGACGGCGGCGACCAGGTAGAAGCTGCGAGAAGCGAAGAGGCGGCTCCACACGGGGGGGAGCCTAGCTCGCTTTTCTCAGCGCGACGCGCGCGCGGCGCCACGAAGAAGTCCGGACTCGTGCCGTCGCGCTCCCCGCTATGAGCCCCTCGCTGGCAAAGAGAAGGGCCCCGGACGACGCCTGGCCGTCCGGGGCCCCTGGGATCGAAGGAACTTTGGGCTCAGTGCCGACGCGCCCGGTAAAGGACCGCTAGTACCGAAAGGCCGGACACCAACGCCATCCAGACGCGAGGCTCGGGGGCGAATGTGAAGCGCAGGATTCCGATACCGCCCGTCTCGAACTGCGCGGCGGGCTGCAGCCAGCGGGTCAGGATGGGGCTCACTAGCTGCAGGGTTCCCGAACCGCCCCCGGTGCGGTTATCGAAGCCCTTCCTCTCTTCGATGGTCTTGTTGGGGCCGCGGCCCACGGCCGTGACCGTGGCGGTGCCCGTGGTCCAGGGGAAGCGGCTGCCTATGGCCATGATCGTCGAGGTGGTCATCAACAACGTGTGGTAGTACTGCGCGTCGTAGGTGGCCGTATAACCCGCGGTAACGACCCCGCCCGAGGTGTAGGCCGCGGCGCCGATGGCGTCATACCGCCAGTCCATTCGGCCCAGCGAGCAGCCGCCGCTGCGGTAGTAACAGACCTTGGTGGTCAGCTTGCCGAGCAGCTTCATGACGCCGCCGAACTTGTTGGGGCCTGCGTTGACATTGACCGAGGCGACGGTGACGCCCAGGACCTTGTAGGGAACGTTGAAGTTTCCAGGGCCACCGTCTCCCGCGAAGCTGCCCACGTCGTTGCGGAAGGTCGCGTAGGTGTAGCTGTAGATGTAGGGGAAGATGTTGTTGAACTCGCCCTGGGTGGTGCGGTGCATGCCCGGGCCTGCGGGGTTTACGCCCGCCTGCGCGATCGTAAAGGCGGCGCCCGGCGCGAAGGCCGTGGCGTTCACGACACCCATCCCCGAGACCGGCTTACCCAGCGCCACGGTGCCGCGATAGGTGCTGTCGAAGGGCGCCGCGTAGGTGAAGATCGTCTCGTAGCCCGGTGACCCGGTGACCGTCCCCCCGTTGGTGGTCGTGATGAAGGTAGTGCGCGTGTAAGCGGTGCAGGAGTACAAGTTCGGTGCGCCGCTCGTGGTGAAGAAGGCCGGGTTCCGGTACAGGGGCAGGCCTCTCCTGCCATTGCCCGTCGACTCGAAGGCTCCCATCGTCGTCAGGGTCTTGCCCTTGGCGGGTCTCGCGGTCCCGTAGTTGCTCACCGGATAGCAGGGGATGTTCGTATTCACGACGGGGAGCCCGTTGCCGGTCGTCGGGAAGCCCCCGTTGATGGTCGTCGACATGGTCGTGGTCGCCTTGCTTCCAATCGGCGTGGACGCGATTTTGCAGAGCGGGTTGTAGGGGTTG
This sequence comes from Myxococcales bacterium, assembly GCA_013215615.1. Taxonomy (GTDB): domain Bacteria; phylum Myxococcota_A; class UBA9160; order UBA9160; family SMWR01; genus JABSQX01. The sequence goes on from JABSQX010000068.1 coordinate 12,981, forward strand.
CACTGCACGCCCTGGGGAATCCCGTAGACTGCGAAGTGCTGCGAGTTGAGCGCCGTGGCGTTGGGGGTGGCGATGTCGTTGCCGAAGGAGTCGGCCGACCACTGGCCGGTGTACAACTGGTTGATGGCCTGCGCGGGGAAAGCCGTGAGCAGACCAGCCGCGAAGGCGAGGGTCGCCAGTGAGCGAAGCAGGGGATTACGTAACCTCATGCGGGCCTCCAGCCACGAGCCCTCGCCAGAGCGCTCGGACAGAAAATCTAGGTTCTCCCCTTTATTATGACTCGGCAGGGCTGTTCAGGTCAATCAGTTTTTCCGTTGAGGATCTGATTTCCCCGAGGGGAGACCCTCGTCCGACCGCTGCAGGTCGCGTAACGCCCTGTGGGTGCGCGCGTGGCGGGGCTCCAGCTGCAGCGCCTGCGCGAGCCGCTTNCGGGCTGTCTCGAGATCGCCCAGTTGCCGATGCACGAAGCCGCTGCTGCGCAGCAGCGCGGCGTCTGCGGGGTCCACCGCCAGGCCGGCCTCGTAGGCCTGGGCGGCGGCGGGGAGGTCTCCCAGGCCCTCCAGCGCCCGGCCCAGCCCCCCCCAGGCCGCCCGGCTCGGCTGCGCGTCGGCGGCCCGCGCGAAGTGCCTCCGCGCCGTCGCGTAGTCCCCCTGCTCGAGGAGGTCCCGCCCCAGCCGGATACGGGCGATCTCGTGTTCCCGGCCTGCCCAGGAAAGCGCGTCCAGGAGCTGGCCGGTCAGTTGTGCATTCCCCAGCCGCTGCACGTATTGGCGGAACAGTTCTCCGGCCTCCAGCACCAGGCACAGCGAGAAGACCACCCACATCACGCGGAGGGGCACGGAGGTACCGGCCGAGCGCGGCCTGGTGGGCCCTACTGCGGGTTCGCCGCGCAGCAGGAAGCGCGTCACCGCCCCGTCCCGCAACTTCCAGACCGCGCCGTCGAGCACGAAGTGCTGCAAGTTCACCAGCGAGAAGACCAGCGCGCTGAGTCCTCCGTCGAAGCTGAGGTCGCCGCCCAACAAAGCGGGCGCACACAGGAAAGCGGGGATCACGAAGGCCGCATTGCCCACCAGGGTCGCGCGGCCGAAATAGGCGGGAAGGCGCCTCGGTTCCCCGCTCTGCCTCGCGAAGTGGTGGGTGACCCAGAGATACTGGGCGGAGTGTGCGGCGGAGATCCAGATGGCCGTGAAGGCCAGCGAGCGCGTGTCGAAGGCTCCTCCCAGCAGGGCGAGCGAGGGCAGCGTGAACCAGAAGGCCTGGCAGAGCACCAGCGCCCCCACCGGTAGCAGGCACTG
>JABSQX010000069.1 GCA_013215615.1 Myxococcales bacterium
CTCGGGGGCGGGCCAAGCCGTCGTGGTAATCGATACCGGAGCCGACGCGGGACATTCGTTCTTCGCCGGAACCAACATCGCTGCCGAGGCATGTTTCTCGACGACCAACAGTTCCTATGGATCGACGACGGTCTGCCCCAACGGCGGTTCATCCCAGACCGGTCCGGGTGCTGGAACGAACTGCAATACCTCCATCTACGGATGTAACCACGGTACCCACGTATCGGGGATTGCGGTGGGAGATGATGGCAATCTTTTCGGTGTCGCGCGAGATGCCGACCTGATTCTCATCCAGGCTTTTTCGAGGTTCGGAAGCTATTGCTCCACCCTCGGTCCACCGCTGCCCAATCCTTGTGCCTTGAACTTCACGGGTGACTTGAGGGACGGTCTCAATCACGTTGCCGATCTTCTCGATCCGCTTTCGCCCAACTTCATCAACCAGCCAATCGCCGCGGTCAACTTGAGCCTGGGAGGCGGAGCGTTTGCGGGTACCTGCGACACATACGATCCGGGAACGACCACAGCGATCGACAATCTACGTTCGCTGGGGGTCGCCACGGTGGTCTCATCCGGCAACGGCTTCGTGAAGAATGGTCTCGCTTTTCCCGCCTGTATCACGAATGCGGTCAGTGTCGGTGCGACCAACGACTTCGACAATGTTCCGAGCTTTTCCCAGAGTGCCTCCAACCTCGACCTGCTGGCGCCGGGTGTCGCCATCAACTCGTCGGTGCCCGGAGGCGGTTTTCAGAGCTTCTCGGGCACCTCGATGGCGGCCCCGCACGTAGCGGGGGCGTGGGCGTGTCACATGTCCACCGAACCCACCTCCGATGTCGCCACCGTACTCGATGTCCTCGCCGGAACGGGGGTTCCGGTGATCGACCCGGCCAATGCGATCGAGACGCCCCGGATCGACGTGCGGGGAGCCTGCTGTATGCCTATCAGCACGGCGAACATGGTCGGCTGGTGGACCGGCGATAGTGGGGCTCCGGACGACATTTCGGGCAATGGCAACCACGCCAGCTGGATTGGCACGGGACCCCCGGGAACTCCAATCAGCCCGAGCTACTCCCAGCCCGGCATGGTCGATGACGCCTTTAGCTTCACGGCGTCGAACCAGGTGATCCTACGCGTTCCGGACGACCCGACCCTGAACTTCGGGCCGAACAGTTTCTCCGTCGATGCCTGGGTGAACCTGCAAGGGGCTGCTCCCCTCGTCACACCTCGAACGATCGTCAAGAAACAGGATGCCCTGGGGGACGAGGGCTACTGGCTCTTCCTCACCGGAAATCACATCTGCTACGGCCTTCGGTCGAACACGGGCTCCGATACGAGCGTTTGCACGATCTCTACCATCCCCACCACGGGCTGGCATTTCCTGGTCTGGTCCGTCGATCGACAGACAGACGACGTCCGGATCTATATCGACGGATCGCTCGCCCTCACGATCAACATCGCCTCCTTCCTTGGTTCAGTGGACCCCGCAGACGATCTCGAGATCGGCACGGATTTCGAGGGGCTGATCGACGAGGTGGAGATCTTCGACTATGCGCTCGGAGCTGGGGACGTGGGTCGGCTCTTCAATGCCGGCAGCAGAGGGAAGTGCAAGATCGAGTGATCGGCCGGGGGGCCGAGCGGCTCGCCGTCTTCGGGCGGCGGGCCGTTCTTTCCCTCCGGGCTGGAGCCGGATGAGAGGGAGCCGAGCACCCGCTGCTTCGCTCCAGTATTCTCTTGGGGATCGAAGGGCGCTCGCAGGTTCCTCGGACGCGGGGGAAGGCTTCACGGAAGCGGCGGAAGGTGCCCACCGAGTTCCTCCCAGCAAGGCCAGGATGTCCAACGGCGAACGATCCGCAGCAGCGTACGGAATCTCCGTCGTGGTTCCCGTCTTCAATGAAGCCATGCTGCTCGACGAGCTGCGGGAGCGCCTGACCCGGGCGCTCGAGAACCTGACGCGCGACTTCGAGGTCGTCCTGGTCGACGACGGATCCACGGACGGAACCGCGGAGCGCGTGGATCGAATCCACGGGGAGGATCCTCGCTTTCGCTGTGTTCACCTTTCGCGCAACTTTGGCCACCAGGCGGCGGTCACGGCGGGGCTTCGTTACGCGTCCGGCGACCTCGTTTTCGTCATGGACGGAGACCTCCAGGACCCGCCCGAGGTACTGCCCTCGCTGATCGCCGAGTGGGAGAAGGGCAGCGATGTCGTCTACGGGTTTCGCGAGAATCGCAAGGAACACTGGCTGATGGTGACCCTCTACCACCTCTTCTACCGCCTGCTCGCACGCCTCTCCACCGTGGCCATCCCGATCGATGCCGGGGATTTCTGCCTGATGTCACGCGTGGTCGTCGACGAGATCAACCGCCTGCCCGAGAAGGATCGCTTCATTCGTGGGCTCCGAACGTGGGTCGGATTCAAGCAGTCCGCGGTGCGGTACGACCGCGACGTTCGTGCGGGAGGCGAGTCGAAATACAGCCTGACCGATCTCTTCCGGCTCGCCATCAGCGGAATCGTGTCCTTCTCCGACAAGCCCCTCATCTACGTGATGATCTTCGGATTGTTGACCTCCCTCGTGGCCTTCGCGTACGGCGCGTCCCTGGTGGTCTTTACCATGGTCTTTGGAGGGGTGATCACCGGCTACGCGTCCTTGATGGCCGGCCTGCTCTTCCTGGGTGGGATCCAGCTCACCTCCATCGGAATCGTGGGGATCTATATCAGCACCCTCTTCAAGGAAGTGAAGGCGCGCCCCACCTACATCGTGGCTTCCCTCCGAGGGCTCGAGGTCATCGCGCCCGACGGAGGCCGCGTAGCCCACGAGTCCGTGCCCTGACGATGGATGCATCCTTCTACGAGGAGTACGCCCGGGTAGAGGCCCATCACTGGTGGTTCGTGGGACGCCGAAAGATCTTCGGTGCGGTGCTCCGCGCCTTGGGCCTCCCCAGCGGCGCGCGCCTCCTCGACCTCGGCTGCGGGACCGGTGTGAACCTCGACTTTCTCGGTGGCTACGGGGAGGCCATAGGCTTGGATTGGGACGCAGCGGCGGCGCGCCACGCGCGGAAACGTACCCCGGCTCCAGTGCTCCGAGGAGACGTGACGGCCCTCCCGTTCCCGAATGATTCCGTGGACCTCGTCACGGCCCTCGATCTGATCGAGCACATCGAAGACGACTCGGCCTGCGCTGCGGAACTGGTGCGCGTCTGCCGACCCGGTGGCTTCGTGATGGCGACCGTCCCCGCCTCTCCCTGGATGTGGGGTCGACAGGACGTGATCAGTCAGCACAAGCGGCGTTATCGGGCCCGGGAGTTTCGGCGCTTGCTTGCAGAACAGGGGCTGGAGATCGTCCAATTCACCCACATCAACACGCTTCTGTTTCCCGTCGTCGCGCTACTTCGCCTCTTGCGACACGTGTTTCCGGAACGTGGCTCCGACCTCAAGTCCGACTTCAGCATGACGGAGCCAGGACCCCTGAACACTTTCCTGGGGGCGGTGTTCGGCTCGGAAGCCCGGGTGATTCGGCGCATTTCGCTTCCCTTCGGCGTGTCGTTGCTCTGCGTCGCCCGCAAGCCCGTGACCGACCGGTCGGAGCCCGCGAGGATGCCCCGTTGACGCTTGGTGAATCCGTCTGGTACGTCGGCTTCCACTTCGCCTACGGATTGGTGAAGTACCTCCCCACCTTGAGTGGTGACGTCCTTCGTTACGCCGTTTTGAAGCCCTTTCTGAAAGGGCTTCGAGGCTGGGTGTCCTTCCGCGACAACGTGACGATCTGGTTTCCCGAGGGCGTCAGCGTCGACGCTGGCAGCATGATCGGTGAGAATTGCTTCCTCGACGGCTTTGGCGGTCTCACGATCGGTCGCGACGTGCTGATCGCCCACAACGCCTCGCTCATCAGCGAAGATCATGGCTTCGCGTCGCGCAGGGTCCCGATCCGCCGGCAGGCGAAGACCACCGCCCCCATCGTGATCGAGGACGACGTCTGGATCGGCTGCGGCGCCCGCATCCTGAAGGGTGTCACGGTGGGAAGGGGGGCGATCGTGGGTGCGGGTTCGGTGGTGACGACCGACGTCGCTCCTTACAGCATCGTCGGAGGCGTTCCGGCGCGGGTGATCGAGATGAGACCGGACGACACCACCGCTGAGACCGAACCCGGTCATCGAGGCGCGGCGGGAAGTGACTGAGAAGCGATGAAGGCTCTGCTCGAGCTTCCCTTCTTCTATAATCTATGGCGGCGCGGGATCGCACGCAGCGATCTGAACACCGTGCTGGTCTCCACCTATGCGCGCCCCGCCAATTCCCAGCGGGTATTGGATATTGGCTGCGGACCGGCGCCCATCTTGGAATCGCTGCCGCGGGACGTCGAGTACGTGGGATTCGATCCCAACTCGGCGTACATCGACTCCGCGAGAGCGCGTTTCGGAGCCCGCGGGCGCTTCTTTCGAAGCACGGCGACCCGGGAAGCGCTTGCGGATCTCGGAAAGTTCGATGTCGTCATGGCGATCGGCGTGCTCCATCACCTGGATGATGACGAGGCAGGTGAACTCTTCTGGATGGCCCATGAAGCCCTGGAGCCAGGCGGACGCTTGATCACCTTCGACGGCTGCTATCGGGATGGACAGTCCCGCGTTGCGCGAATGCTGCTCGACCACGATCGGGGTCGCCATGTCCGAACCCAGGACGAGTATCTGGCACTGGCCGAGGGCGCCTTTTCGTCGGTTTCCCCCCACCTCCGCGAGGATCTGCTCCGCATCCCCTATACCCACGTGATCCTGGAATGCCGGAAGGACGAGATGGGAAGCGGGTCTTGAGTATGAAGCGCGAGAATTGGATCGACGCGATCCTGGTTTTCGCGCTGTCCCTCGCATACCTGAGTCTTCTGCCCCATTGCTTCAGCGTATTCGACGAGGGCATCCTCGCGGAGACCGCGGAGCGCATCTACCTCGGGGAGGTCCTCTATCGGGACTTCTTCGCCTATTGGAACCCCGGAGGGTTCTGGCTCAATGCGGCCTTCTTCCACCTCGCGGGCATCAGTGTCGGGGCGCTGAGAGTTCCGCTGACGCTACTCGGCGCCGTTGCGGCCGTGGGTGTATGGCGATTAGCCCGTGACCACAGCGGGCGCCTGCTGGCGGTCGTGGCGGGCCTCGCCGTCACGATGGTCTGTTATCCGCTGTGGTGGATGGCGAGTTCGCACTGGTACAGCACCTATGCTGCGATCGCTGCCGCGGTCGTGCTGCGCCGCTGTTTCGATGAGCGGAGCACGGATCTCGCCCCCTTCGCCACGGGAGTACTCTCCGGCGTGACCTTCGTCATGCTGCAACCGACCGGCGGTTTCCTCTGCGTCGCGATCGTTGCTGTATTCGCGTGGGATGGCTTCCTGCTGGGCGCACGAGCGGCCACCGTGAAGCGCATTGCCGTCTTTTCCCTGGGTGTGCTCGTTCCGATGCTGATGATGTACGGCTACTACGCGGTTCACGGCGCGCTCGGCGTGATGCTCTACGACACGCTTCTCTGGAACCTCGAGCACTACAGCCCGGCTTTGAAGTCGCCCTACGGCGATGTATCCATCCTCGGCAATCGGGATCTTCCGTTCAAAGTCATCCGTTGGGTGTTGATGGTGTTGCCACCCTTCATCTACCTGCTGGCGCTGGCTCTGACAGGCTCCCGCTATCTGCGGCGACAGGCCGAGTTGGAAGATCGCCGGCTCTTCGCGTTGACCGTCGTCGGTTTCGGGCTGTTGGCGAGCAACTACTATTTTCCCGATTTGATACACCTGGCTTTCGGCGCGCCACCGGCTTTCGCAGTTCTCGCCGCCATGTTGTTTCGCTGCGGGGCGACCGACATCGGACGGCACCTCGCGCGCGCGGGGGCCGTCGTGTTCCTGGTCTTCGTCGGCATGTCGGGAACCATCCTGGCGAGGAACTACCTCGCCCAATGCCCTGTCGAGATCTCCACGCCACGGGGTTCCATCGCGACAGCTCCGGTGTTCGTGGATGATTTTCGCACCCTCTTCTCATTCTTCGAGGGCCGGTTGTCCCCGGGCGAACGCTTCTACGTCTATCCCTATGGGCCGGGCTACAACTTCCTGGTCGGGCACCTGAGCGCCTCGCCCTACATGGTGGTCTTCCCGCAGAGCCCGACGCTGACGACCGACGACGAACTCGCCGAAGTGCGAGCCGCCATCGAATCGCAACGGGTTCGCTTCGTGGTCGTACCCTTCCTCTTCCGCGCGGTGTTTGGAAAGGGCAACAGGGCGGTCGAACGCTATCTCCTCGAGCACTATCGCCCCGTTTCGGGTGACTCCCCGACGCTCATCCTGGAACGAAAACCGACTCCTAGGGCTGGTGTCGTGCCCGGAACCGCGCGGGTTTCCGTGCTGGCCGAGACGACGATTGGCCGCGAGCGGAGCGGCATGCTTCCGAAGTAGGGAGCCTGCGTTCAGCGACGCGGGTGCGCGCCGGGCCGGAAGGACTCGGAGACCAGCAGGCGCGCGATCGGCGATCCCTCGCGGCGTCTGGCGGCGGCCAGCACCGAGCTGTCGCTCTCGATGAAGAAGACGCGCCGGCCGTCCACCTCCAAGCTCGGGTAAGTGATCACGAAGAGCCCCGCAGTGTGTGGGAACTCGGTGGCGGGAACGATCCCGAGTCCGATGCTCGGAACGGGGTGATTCTTGAGGTAGATGTTGGCGCCGACCGGCCGGCTGCTTGCGGCTCCTTCGATCCACGACATGATCCGCTCGTGCTCTTTTCGAAAAGCCAGGTCGTAGGGCGCGAAGGAAAGTGCGGCGGCGACGGAAAGTGGCGTCATCGACGCGGCCCATGCGAGCACGAGTGCAGCGCCCCAAGCTGGACTCCAGCTTCGCTGGCCGATCGCGCTTGCGAGTGCCGTGCAGAGGAATGCGCTGAGCACCATGGGCGCCAGGTAGTGGTAGCGGGGGGTGGCTGCCATCCACGACTCGTCGTAACCCATCAACAACGACATGGGGGCCCGCCCGAGCGCAATCATGCCGTAGGTGCCCCCCGCGAGGAGCGCGAGGCCAAGGAGTTTCGCACGGGTCGGGCCCTCGCTTCTGAAGAAGACGAAGAGCAGGGAAGCGGCAACGATGCCTCCCACGATGTGGGAAAGCTCGCGCAGCGTTTCGAGGCTGAGGCCTGCCAGCGGACCCACCGCGACCGGGCCTCCGTTCGTCGCCAGCAACGGGCCCGCGATCAGGGTCGTCGTACCGATCGCGAGCAGGTCCACCAGCATCGAGATCGACGCGGTGATCGCGGCTGGGGACAGCACGGGAAAGGGAGAGACGATCTCGATCCCTACGAACTCCTGGTAGATGCGGTGCTGCAGCACGTAGATCACGGGAAGCACGAAGAAGAGTGACGCGAAGCGGAGTGCAACCCGCATCCGATCGGGCGCCGCTGGGCGCAGCAGGTAGAGCACGAAGGGAAACGCACCGGCTGCGCCCAGGCCGACGCCAAAGCTGTTGGCCGTGAGCAGGATCACGCAATACCAGCGCACCTGGACCCACGTCGAGAGTGCTCCACCGCGGCGCGACAGCCGTGCGATGTCGAACAGCAGCCAGGCCACCCCGGTCGTGGCCAGCACGTGGCCGTAGGCGGAGAACCACGAGACCGACCCATGGGCCATGGGTGCGATTCCCCAGAGCGAAGCGCCGAAGGCGGCGATCAGCGGGCGCCCGGTGAGGTAGTGGATCGCGCGATAGAGCAGCCAGACGTTGAGCAGATGCGTGAGGAGCGCAACCCACATGTAAGCGGTGGCGTTCAGTCCGAAAGCGCGGTAGCAGACGTAGAAGACGAAGTTGCTCGAGAGCAGGAGATGCCCGCCGTGGGGCGTGATCAAGAACTCGAGAAAGCCGTGATTGACGATCTGAAAGAGGTGGAGGAAGTCGTCGAACTTGAAATAACCATGGTGGACCGTCGCGTACTGGGCGACGCCAGCGAGTACGACGGGTAGAAACTCCATCAAGTACGGGCTGAAACGAGCGGTGAGAGGCACTGATGGACCTGTGTGTTCGCCGACGGGAAGCCTCAGGCGGTGGGATCCATGCCGTAGAGCTTGGCGGCGTTCTGATACACGATGCGCCGCTTCACTGTTTCGGGGACTCCCGCGAAGTTCTTCTCGATCCACTTTCGGGAATCCGGGAAGGTGGAGTCCGAGTGGGGGAAATCCGAGGCCCACATGTAGTTGTCGGCGCCGAAGACCTCGTGGGTGGCGGGGCCGATGGGATCGTCCTGGAAGGTGGCCCAGACCTGGCGCCGCACGTAGTCGCTGGGAGGCGCCGCTAGGGGCTGCGCCCACATGGCGCGGTACTTCTCGTAGCAGTGGTCCATGCGGTACATGAAGTGCGGGATCCAGCCGGTGTCGTTCTCCGCGGAGACGATTTGCAGCGTGGGGAAGCGCTCGAGCACGCCGCCGAAGACGATGCGCGCGAGCGATTCCTGGATCTCGTGGAGCACCGTCATGTACCAGACACCCGGGTCGAAGCTGGTGGCGCCTGTGACCTCGGCGACCTGGCTGCTCGTGGATCCGCGGCTGGCAATGATGTGCAGCGAAACGGGCAGGGACTTCTCGGACGCGGAGGCCCAGAATCGGTCGTAGCTGGCGTCGCTGTAGGGGCGATCCGCGGGGGGCGCGCCCCAAATCATGGCGCCCCGCATGCCCTGCTTGGCGATGTGCTCGAGGTCCTCCTCCACGTGAGTGAGGTCCTCGAGGGAGATGAGGCCGATGCCGTAGAGGCGCTTGGGGTCATGGCTGCAGTACTCGGCCACCCAGTCGTTGTAGGCGTGGAAACAGGCGCGTTGCAGCTCGGCGTCGGGCATACCGAAAGTCGACATGCCGAGCGTCGGGTACAGAACCTCGGCGTCGAGTCCGTCGAGTTCCTGATCCTTGATGCGCTCGACGGGGTCCCAGCCGCTGGGTCTTGCGGCCTCGTAGCCCTTGCCGAAGATCTCCTTGAGTTCTTCGCCCGAGCGCCCTGCCGCGAAGCCCCCCGCGAGCGGGAAGGGCGACGTGCCCTCGGCGGTGAAGAGAAAACGAGGGCCCTTGTCAGGGTTCTCGATCACGCAGGGGGCACGATCCCGAAAGCGGGTGTCCAGCCGTTCTTGCCAGAGATCCATCGGTTCCGTGACGTGGGAATCTGCAGAGATGACGCCGTGACCTGCCATGGGGGGTCCTCCTGGCCTCCATGCCACACCGGATCCGGCTCGAATGCAAGGGCGGCGTGCTGGGCCGCCCGATGGCCGTGGGCCGGAGCACCTCCCGCGGCCTCTCAGGCGTGCAGCGGCGCCCGCTTCCGCCCCCAGTCGAAGTGGGTCTCCAGCTGGGCGGCGACTCCGATCAGCAGGTTTTCCCGGCCGGGTGCCGCCACCAGCTGCACGCCGATGGGCAGGCCCTCGGGACTCCAGTGCACGGGCAGCGAGATGGCGGGCTGGCCCGTGATGTTCCACGGGGGCGTGAGCCAGCCGAAACGCCGGAGCAGACCGACGGCGTCTTCCGCCGAAAGATCCGCGGTGATTTCGCCGAGGCGCGGCGGAGGATCCGTGAGGGTGGGGGTGAGGAGCAGGTCGTGATCCCGCCACCAGGCCACCACCCTTCGCCCATAGGCGTGGAGTTCGTCGAGCGCCATCGCATACTCGAAGGCGGAAAGGCTCCGCCCGGCCTCCACGGTGCGCGCGTTGATCGCCTCCAGTTCGTCGAGTCGGATCTCTCTTCCGATGCGATGTTCCCATTGTGACAAGCTGGCGGCCAGGCAGGCTGCTACGACCTGCCCTTGGATGGCGGGGATGCGCTCGTCGTCGAGTTCGACCGGGCCGCCCGCTTCGAGTTGGTGCCCGAGCNCACCAAGTGCGGATGCTGCGAGGGAGAGCGCACGCAGGGTTTCCGGGTGCGGGGGGTCCGCGCCCACGAAGGCCTCGCCGCGTACACCGATGCGGAGCGGCGAGCTTTCGTGGGCTGTGTCGAGCGCGCCGAGAAGGGTGCCCGCGAGAGGCGGCGGATGGCCGGGATCGCCCGCTGCCGCCCCGGCCACGCAGTCGAAGACTGCCGCCGTGTCGAGCACGCTGCGTGTCATCACACCGTCCGTGGAGAGCCCCGCCCAGGACTGGCCCTCGTGGGGACCGCGGGTGATGCGGTTGCGGGAGGGTTTTAGGCCCACCAGCCCACAACAGCTGGCGGGCATGCGGATCGAACCACCGCCGTCGCCGCCGTGTGCCACTGGCACGAGGCCCGCCGCCACCGCTGCCGCCGAGCCACCGCTGCTGCCTCCCGTAGAGTGCTCGAGGCTCCATGGATTGCGGGTGGCCCCGTAGGCGAGGGGCTCGGTGGTGGGCAGGGTGCAGAGTTCCGGCGCGTTGCTGCGCCCCACGATCACGAAGCCCGAAGCCTGGAAGCGCTCGGTGAGCCAGGCGTCTTGTGTTTCCCGAAAGTCCGCATCGCGCAGTGCGCGCATGCCCTGGTGGTGGGGCTCGCCCGCTTGTTGGCAGCTCGCGTCCTTGACGACGAGGGGCACCCCCGCGAAGGGTTGCCGGGAAGGATCGCGCTGCAGTGCCTCTTCCATGGCGCGTTCGAAGCGCGGGTGAATGACGGCGTTGAGTTGCGGGTCGAGGGCTTCGATGCGCCGGATGCCCGCCTCCACGAGTTCGCTGGGCGTGCACTCGCCGTTTTGCGCCAGCTCGGCCTGGGCGGTGGCATCCAGTGCGGCGAGGTCCACGTGCGCCCCCTCAGGCGTGGATGGCGGGGCGGCGATCCCGCCAAGGCCGAGCGGCCTCGAGCTGTGAGGCGAGGCGTACCAGCAGCGCCTCCTGCCCGTAGCCGGCCACCAGCTGGATGCCGAGGGGCAGACCCTCGTGGCTCGAGTGCAGGGGCAATCCGATGGCGGGTTGGCCGGAGACGTTGTAGGGCATCGTGTAGGGGACCAGGCGGATGATGCGCTCGATGCTCGCGCCCTTCAGCTCCCCGATGGGGGGCGCGGGTTCTGCCATGGTGGGCGTGACGAGGATGTCGTAGCCCTCCTCGTCGGGAACTTCGCGCCACCAGCCGCGCATCCGGCGACCGAATGCGTGCAGGGCGTCCACGGTCGCGAGGTACTCGGTGGCCGAGAGCGACCCGCCGCGCTGGGCCATCGCCCAGGTCGCGGGCTCCACGTCCTTCTCGGTGACGGGTGTGCCCACCTGCTGCGCCATGACATCCAGTTCGCGGGCCACGTTGGCGGAGACGGCTGTGGATGTGAACTCGCCGAGGTCCTGTTCATCGAGTGCATCCGGGTAGGCGTCCTCGACCTGGTGGTCCAACTCCTCGAGTAGTTTTGCGGTGGCTTCGACGGCCGCGCGGGCCTCGGGGTGCGCGGGGGTGTGGTCGTTGCTCGTGAAACAGCCCACGCGCAGTGTGCCGGGGTCCCGTCCCATCTCCGAGAGGAAGGGTGCGCGGGGCGGTGGCGCGAAGTAGGGATCCCCCGTACCGGGGCCCGACACGCAATCGAGTACCGCGGCGGCGTCGCGCACGCTGCGCGTCACCACGTGTTCGGTCGTGCAGCCCGCCCAGCCCTCGCCGATCTCGGGTCCCAGGCTGGTGCGGCCCCGCGTCGGCTTGAGGCCCACCAGCCCGCAGGCGCCAGCCGGGTTGCGGATCGAACCGCCGCCGTCGCCCGCGTGGGCCAGCGGCGTCAGGCCCGCTGCTACCGCCGCCGCCGAGCCCCCGCTCGAGCCCCCCACGATGCGCTCCGGGTCCCAGGGGTTGCGGGTGGGGCCAAAGGTCTCGGGCTCGGTGGTGGGCGAGAGGCCCAACTCGGGTGTGTTGGCCTTGCCGACCACCACGAAGCCCGCCGCGCGGAAGCGCTCCGCGAGGAAGCTGTCCACTGGCGAGCGCCAGTCGTGATCGCGTAGGAACTTGGTGCCGCCGTAGACGGGCACGCCCGCCACGTGGCAGCCCAGGTCCTTGAGGAGCAGGGGAACGCCGCGGAAGGGGCCCGCGGGCAGCGCGGGATCGGCAGCCTCGGCGCGGGCGCGCTCGAAGAGGGGCACCACCACCGCGTTGATCTGGGGGTTCACGCGCTCGATACGCTCGATGGCGGCTTCCACGAGTTCTTCGGGCGAGCACTCGCCCCGCGCAACGAGCTCGGCCTGGGCGCTGGCGTCGAGTTCTGCGAGGTTCGTGGTCACCGCGGTGCTCCTCCTGTGTGACGCGTCTCCGTGAGGCTGCGGGCATGCTATCACGCCGTGAAGATGGGGCGGTGGCGCGGAGGCGGCTGTGTACCCTCGCGCCGCCTATGCTGGAGGCAGCGGGCGCGCCCGCGCGCAGCGAGGTGCCAGCGATGAGTGAAGGCTTCGTCTACGACCCCTTCGTCCCGGAGTTCCACGCCCAGGCCCATGCCGTCTACCGGCGCCTGCGCGACGACTTCCCCGTCTACCACAACGCCGAACGAGATTTCTGGGCGATCGCCCGCTTCCAGGACGCGTGGGATGCGGTGAGTGATCCCAGCCGCTTCAACGTGGAGGGCATCGAGGAGGCGCAGACGCTGCTCCCCATGCTGAACTTCCTGGACCCTCCACGCCACGACCGCCTGCGCGGCTTGGTGTCC
>JABSQX010000007.1 GCA_013215615.1 Myxococcales bacterium
CTCGGTGGTGTTCACCGACTGGCCGTTGACATCGAAGTCGAATAAACCTTCCAGGTTCGGCGCGGGAGAAGCCGAAGTGAAACTCGCCGGGGTGATGTTGACGGGCACGTCGTCGGTGACCGCGCTTCGACCGAGTTCGAAGGTCCGATGATGGGCGGCGAGCAGCTCCTCCTCGCCGATCTCCGGCAGGGGAATCATCTTGAGGGGCGCGCCCTCCGCTCCGTTCTGGTTCCCGGGCAGATAGCGCCTGGGATTCATGCTGCGATCCTCGCCCGCGTAGGCGTGCACACGCAGCTCGAGGACCTTGCCCACCGCCGAGTCGCAATCGCCGTAACGACCGGCGAGGACGTCGGCGAGGGGAACCTGCCGCTCGGGACCCCTGCCGTCGTTGTGCTCGAGGAGGTTCACCATGTAGAGCTTCGAGCCGGGCGCGTAGTTCGCGAAGTCGATGATCACGTCGTAGCGCTCGGCGATGGACTGCGTGGGCAGGATCCCGTTGTGATCCTGGAGATCCCCGTCGGCGTCGAGATCCATGCTGCCATCAAAGGGAACGGCGTGCTCCATGATGTTGCCATCGTTGGCGATCATGTAGATGGGAACGCGGTCATAGGAGATGCCGGGTCTGTCCGCAGCGAACTCGCCCCGCTCGTCATCCCGCTCCACCACCACGGCAAAGACCATGAAGCGCGAGACATCGGCGTTTACCATTCGAAACCGGTAGGAGCGCGCGCGCACGTCCATGTAGGGGAGCCACAGCCAGTTGACCAGCATCCGGTCGCCGATGAAACCGTCGGTGTTGAAGGGGTTGAACCACAACTGTCCCCGTGTATCGGCCACGCTCGTGCCGGGATAGCGGGAATCGTCCTGGCCCCAGGCCTTCGAGGACAGCACGAGGAGGACGTCGTAGTCGCGATTCCCCCAGCTCCAGGTGCCCATCCCGCAACCCGAGGGGAAGCGCAGGTTCACGCCGTCCTGCAGGCACTCGTTGCCGCGATCGATGCCGCTGTAGTAGTTCATCATGGCGGCATTGCCCTTGTAGACGTTCTGGGCCGTGTAGTCGATCATGTGATCGTGGAACCAGTGGGTGCCCATGGTCTCCCGCCAGTCCCCCGGGATCCCTATGCGCCCCGCACCCGCCCCGCTTGCGGGGCAGAGTTCGAATTGTTTGCGCCAGCCGCAGGTCTCCGGATCCGTGTACACACCCGACGCGGTGCGGGTCGGGTTTTCCGCCAGACCCTCCGCGCGACTGCAGACTTCGCCCACCGCATCCGCGGCGGGTGACGGGAAACTGATCTCCAGCGTCTCACCGGGTTGGCAGGGCGCCGAGGCGCGTCCGTCTCGCGCATCGCGGTTGATGGAGTCGTGGCCCGCCAGCAACATCGGCCAGTGGTAGTCGTAGAACTGCCCCGGCAGGAAGAAGGCCTCCGCGTAGCCATCGCTCTCCGCGCCCACGTGGCCATTGTGCTCGTGGGTGGTGATGAAGTGGCTGCCGAAACCGCGATTCCCCTCGAACTTGATGGGAAGCGCGTTGTAGTTGCGGAAGAGCAGCGGCTCTCCGTAGCGCGTGGACAGCAGCTTGGGGGGCAGCGTGCCGTCGAAAGTCCATAGCGCCTGCGGGTCCTGGATGGGCATGGCGGGGTGGAAGCGAACCGGGATGCCCTCGGTGCTGCCATCGAACTTCCCCGTGCAGCTGCCCTGCTCCCAGCTGCAGAGCTTGTCGGATGCAACGGTGTGGGGATTGGCCTCGGCCTCACAAGCCTGCTTGGTGGTGAGCGCGCTGCAGACACCGGCTGCGAGCCCGTGGATCGTGTTGTAATACAGCCCGCCCGGGGCGAACTCCCCCGCCGCGTAGCCGTGCCGCTGTTGCGAATCGCGCGTTCCGGGATTGTCGCGGGCGCCGGTGACCCCGGACTGCAGATAACGGGTGGGAAGGAGCTCCTCGTAGCGCTGGTGGCCATACTGCGGGCCGGGGGGGCGCCCGTCCGCAAAACTCGACAGCGCACCCTCCTTGAGCGGAATCAGCGTGCCGGTGTGAGTTGCTTCGATCGCGCTCTGCCAGGGGTTCGAGACGTTGAGATTGGTTTGATTGGTCGGATAAGGCTTCAGGCCTTGGCGGATGATCGCGTCGTCGAAATTCGACGTCGTGACCGAGACGTAGGGATCCGGGCTGCCGCCCGCATCTACCGGCGCCTCCAGGGTGTGGGGGCAGGCCGCGGGATCCGCGCAGGGGTCATCTTCTGCACTCGGGAAGGGCAAGGTCCCGAGGGTCTCGAGGCGAGTCAGCTGCTGGCTGAAGGGCGCCGCTCCGTATAGCGGGCTGGCCGCGCCGTCGGTGGGAACGTTGCACGCAGCCGCGGCGCTGCCCCCGCGCTGCCCCGCCCCGAGCACCCCGTTGGGGTTGCCGACTGGGCTGGGGGCTCCCTGGCCGAATACGGGGGCGGAGAAAATGACGAACTGGCACAACACCCAGGCGCAGCCGAGTCGCAAGCGACCGCGAGGGGCGCCTCGAGAGCCGGTGAAGCTACGCATACGACTGGCTCTCGGCCGCCCCATCATCTCCTCCGCGAAAACCCTCACGCGTTATATCAACGGTATTGTTAATAATGTACGTAATTATCATTTGGATTCAGTGAATAAGTATTTTTATGTTTTTTTGGAACCTTCGATTCGTCGACTCGGACCGCGCCTTCACCACACAGGCGAAAAGCGTTGCCGGAGTGCAGGGAGCATGCAGCGAACGTTCGGGGCCCGGCCGTTCCACGCCCAGTCCAGCGGGCCACTTGCAAGTTGCGGCTGAACTGCCTCGCTTTTCCTCGAAGCGCGACGCCTGCTCGACGACTCCTCCCGCGCCACCCGATCGTGCGCACTCGTATTCCGGCAAGTCATGCGCGGACCAGGGCGGGCGAAACCTCGGGCTGACCCGAAACCCGCGACTGACCTAAGCTGGGCGCGGATCCCCATTCTCTTCCGGAGGCCTCCATGTACGAACAGATCCGCTACGAGGTGAGCGATCCGGTCGCCACCCTCACCCTCAACCGCCCCAAGGTGTTGAACGCCTGGACGGATCGGATGGCCGCGGAGGTAAAGCACGCCGTGGCCGCCGCGGAAAACGATCCCGCGGTAGTGGCCATCGTGCTCACCGGAGAGGGCCGCGGCTTCTGCGCCGGCGCAGACCTCCAGGCGCTGCGGAAGATCAGCGAGGGCGAGGGAAAGGCCTCCAAGATCCCGGAGGCACTCGCCGCCAACCCCGGAGACCCGCAAGCGGGGGAGGATTTCCGCGGAACCTTCACCTACCTGCTCTCGCTGCGAAAGCCGCTGATTGCCGCCATCAATGGCCCGGTCGCGGGCATGGCGCTACCCATCGTCTGCTGCTGCGACCTGCGCATCGCCTCCGAGCGCGCGAGTTTCGTGAGCGCCTTCTCGCAGCGGGGCCTGATCGCCGAGTGGGGCTCGGCGTGGCTGCTCCCCAAGCTGATCGGTCCCTCGGCGGCCCTGGACCTGCTCTTCTCCTCGCGCCGCGTGCCCGCCGATGAAGCGCTGCGCCTGGGACTCGTCAACCGCGTGGTGCCCCACGAAGCGCTGTTGAACGCGACCCGAAACTACGTGGAGGATCTCGCCGCCAAGTGTTCGCCCGCCGCGCTGCAAGTCATGAAGCGCCAGGTCTACCAGCAGTTGACCCGCGAACTCGGGCCCTCGGAACTCGAGGCCATCGAGTTGATGCGCGAGAGCTTCGAGCGGCCGGACTTCAAGGAGGGGGTGAGGTCCTTCCTCGACAAGCGCCTCCCCGCTTTCGGGCGGCTGGGCAAGTCGGAGCCTCCCCTGGCGTGAGCCCGCGCACGGCCCGCTGGCTGATCTTCCTGGCGGCCTTCGCGACCCTGCCGCTCCCCTACTTCCTGCCCGAGGGCGAGGTGGCCCCCGCCATGCGCCTGGTCTTCCTGACGGGGATCATGTCCAGCGTCTACGTCGCCGAAGGTTCAGGGCCCTTGGCGACCATCTGGGGCATGGCGATCGCGCAGTCGCTGCTGTGGACGGCGCTCCTGTACCTGGCAGCGAGCCTGATAGCCCGCGTGCTCGGCGCTTTCGCGTCCGGGCCGCGCAGCATCCTGGCGCTCTCCTTGGTGGTTGCGCTCTTCGCCCTCTCCCTCTCCGAGATCTACCAGACCCCGCTTTCGAGCACGCGCCCGCGCTCGAATCTCCTTCATCTCTTCGAGTAAACGATGCACCAACGCAAAGCGCGATTCTCGCTCCTGCTGCTGCTCCTGCTGCTCCCCGGAATGGGAACCGCCCAGGATGCGGCGGGGGAACGCGAAGCCAGCCGCTGTCGGAACTTCGATCCACTGCGGCGGCCCTTCTTCGGCGATCTGCACGTCCACACCCGCCACTCCCTGGACGCCAGCACCCAGGGCACGCGCACCACGCCCCGCCAGGCCTACGCGTTCGCACAGGGCGAAGCCCTGGGCATCCAGCCCTTCGGTCCCGGAGGAGAGCCGGGACGTTTCGTGCAGTTGCAACGCCCGCTGGATTTCGCGGCGGTCACCGACCACGCGGAACTCTTCGGCGAGGTGGCGACCTGCAACGACCCCGCGTTGCCGGGCTACCACTCGCTCGTCTGCCGCGTCTACCGGGGCTGGCCGCGTATGGCCTTCTTCCTGATGAGCGGCCGCGGCGCCGAGCGCTTCTCCTTCTGCGGAGAGAACGGTGAAATCTGCGAAGCCGCCGCCCGCGGTCCCTGGCTCGAAATCCAAGAGGCCGCCGAAGAGGCCCAGGACCGCTCCCCGGATTGCCGCTTCAGCAGCTTCGTGGGCTACGAGTGGACGAAGTCGGTGGGGAGTGCCGCCAACCTGCACCGCAACGTGATCTTTCGAAACGCGACGGTCTCCGAGACACCCGCCGACGCCCTGCGCTCGCCCACCCCGGAAGCGCTTTGGGATGCCCTGGACGCGAACTGCCGGAAACTGGGCAAGGGCTGCGACGCCCTGGTGATCCCCCACAACTCGAATCTCTCGGCTGGAAACATGTTCCGCCCGGAGCGCCTCGCCGACCACCAACCCTATGACCGCGACGAAGCCCGGCGGCGTGCGTACAACGAGCCGCTGGTGGAGATCATGCAGCACAAGGGCGACTCGGAGTGTTCGCTGGAAGCCGGTAGCGAGGACGAGGCCTGCGCGTTCGAGAAACTCCCCTACGACAACTTCATGGGGCGCTTCTTCACGCTGGGCCGCAGCGCCCCCGGCCCTTCGAACTTCGTGCGCAACGCCCTGGGCCAGGGCCTCGTGATGGGCCAGGCCCTCGGCGCCAACCCTTTCGAGTTCGGAGTCATCGGCAGCACCGATACCCACCTGGGAACGCCGGGGCTGGTGGCCGAGAAAGGCTACCCGGGCCACGGCGGTGCGGGCGTTCCGGTGGGCGAGGTGCTGCCCGACATGCTGCTCGACCCCATCGAGTACAACCCGGGCGGGCTGGCGGTGCTCTGGGCGGAAGAGAATCGCCGCGAATCCCTCTTTCGCGCCATGCGGCGACGAGAGACTTATGCAACCAGCGGCCCGCGCATCTCCCTGCGTGTCTTCGCGGGCTACGAGCTTCCCGACGATCTCTGCAATACGGGGGATTTCGCGCGGAGGGGCTATGCGTCCGGCGTCGCGATGGGGGGCGAACTGCCGTCTCCCCCGACCCCGGGGCGGGCGCCTGCGTTGGCCGTCTGGGCACTCCGCGACCCCGGCCTGCCGCGGGAGCCCGGCACCCCGCTGGCACGCCTGCAGGTCGTGAAGCTCTCCGTCGAGGCGGGCCAAGTGAACGAGCGCGTATTGGACATCGCGGGCAGTGCGGGACAAGCCGGCGTGGACACCTACAGCTGCGCGACCTGGGGCACGGGACACGAGCAACTCTGCACGGTCTGGCGGGATCCGGAATTCGACGCCAACAACCCGGCCCTCTACTACGCGCGCGTGCTCGAGAACCCCACCTGCCGCTGGAGCACGCGGGTCTGCAATGCCAGCGGTATCGACTGTCGGGACCCCGCCAGCGTGCGCGAAGGCTACGAGGCCTGCTGCGATACCGACTTCCCGCGCAGTACCCAGGAACGCGCCTGGAGTTCCCCGATCTGGTACAGCCCGGGGCCCTGAAGCACGCGGCCCGCGCGCTGCCCGCTAAAGCGCACCCCGCCCTCGACTAGGGGCGCGCCGTGTAGTGGGTCGGCCCGCACTGGCCAGCCAGCTGCGGCTGGACTTCCTCCACCCAATCCGCCATGCGGGCGCGCGTCTCCCGCGGGTCGATGAGATCGTGCACGCCGAAATCCTCGGCGCGCGGGAACACCGACTGTGCGCTCGCGTACTCGGCCTCGATCTCGCTGCGGCGCGCGTCCGGATCCTCGGCGGCCTCGATCTCGCTCCGGTGGGCGAGCGCCACGCCACCCTCGAGCGGCATCGAGCCGCTCTGCGCCGACGGCCAGGCCATCACCAGGCCGTTGGGGCCCAGGTGGATGCCGGCCGCTACGCCAAAGGACTTGCGGAGGATCACGGTGAACCACGGCACGCGACTCTGCTGGACGGCGAACATCGCCTCCATTCCGAAACGAATGGTCGCGTCCTTTTCCGCCTGGGTGCCGATCATGAAACCCGGCTCGTCCATCAGGCTCAACAGCGGGAGATGGAAGGCGTCGCAGAGTTCGATGAAACGCCGCACCTTCTGGGCGCCGGTGGCCGTCATGCTGCCCCCGTACACGTAGGGGTCGTTGGCGAAGACGCCCACGGGATGCCCGTCGAGACGCGCCAGGCCCGTGACCTGTGTGCGCCCGTAACCCGGCGTGAGTTCGAAGAAGGAGTCCCGGTCCACGAGCGAGGCGATCACGCGACGTATCTTGTAGGGGCGTCGGCTCTCCGCCGGGATCATCTCGAGCAGTTCCGCATCGGCGCGATCCCGGGGATCCTCGCAGGCCTGGACGGGGGGCGTCTGCCAGACGCTGCTCGGGAGATAGGAGAGGAAGGCCCGAATCTGGCGCCAGACATCGGCCTCGTCCTCGGCCACGTTGTTCACCACGCCGCTGCGGCCGTGGACCTGGGCGCCGCCGAGCTCTTCCTTGCTCACATCCTCCCCGGTCGCTCGCTTTACCAATACGGGGCCACCGGTGAGCACCTGGGCGCCCTCCCGCGTCATGATCGAGAAGTGGGAGGCCACCAGGCGCGCCGCCGCGTAACCCGCCACAGGCCCCAGGGCCGCCGAGACCATGGGAACCTGGGAGCGCGCTTCCACTACGCTGCGGTTGGAGGTGGCGTTGCCCACGAAGTCGTAGCCCGAGCGGCCCTTGACCCCGGTGATGCCCGAAACCGAGGCGCCCCCTGCCTCCAACATGCGGATGATGGGGACGCGGCGGCGCGCGGCCAGTACGTCCGCGTACTCGGCCTTGCGCATGCCCGCCGACGAGTAGGCGGCACCGCGCAGCGTGAAGTCATCCCCACAGACCACCACCGGCCGGTCGTCGAGCTTCGCGGTGCCCATCACCGCATTGGCGGGGGTAAAGTGACGAAGCGTGCCGTCCCCCTCCTGTTCCGACACGCCGGTCACCGAGCCCTGCTCGCGAAAGCTGCCCGCGTCCACCAGCGCGTCGATGCGCTCGCGTACCGTCTGGCGGCCCCGGGCGTGCTGCTTGGCGACGGCGGCTTCGCCTCCGTGCCCGGCCGCGAACTCCCGGCGGCGCCGGATCTCCTCGACTTCGCGTTCCCAACCCATGCGCGCGAATTCTACCGGTGCAACGTCTTGCTGCCATGCGCCCGCGCGCGCGAAAGCGAGGGCCGAAATCCGGCCCCCAGCTTGCCAGCCTCCGGAGAGGCCGGCAGAATCCGAGCGATGAAGCCCCTGGAAGGCATCCGCGTCCTGGACGTCACCCGTATCGTCTCGGGGCCCGTCTGCTGTTGGTTGCTGGCTTCCCTGGGCGCCGAGGTGATCCGCATCGACGCGCCCGGCGGCGACCCCACCTGGCGTACCCAACCCCTGGTGGGGCCCCAGGGCGCGCACCGCGGCGACTGGGGGCCCCAGGACATCGGGATCTCCGCACTGCGCCGCGGCCGGGGCAAGCGAAGCACGGTGCTCGATCTGAAGAGCGAGGCAGGGCTCGGGATCTTCCGCGAGCTGGTGGTAGAGAGCGACGTGCTGGTGGAGAACTTCGTGCCCGGCGCCACCCACAAGCTGGGCATCGACTACGAGCGCATGCAGGCCCTCAACCCGAAGCTCGTCTACTGCAGCATCACGGGCTACGGGGACGCGGGCCCCTACCGCGACCGCCCCAGCATGGACCTGGTGGTGCAGGCCATGTCGGGACTGATGGCCAAGACCGGCTTCCCGGACGGCCCGCCCACGAAGGTCGGCGCCACCGTGGGCGACCAGGTGCCCGCCCTCTTCGGCGCGCTGGGGGTGCTGGCGGCGCTGCAGCAGCGCGAGCGGGACGGACTCGGCCAACACGTGGACATCGCGATGCTCGACAGCCTGGTGGCGCTGCTCTGGGACGAACCCCTCGACGACTACGAGGAGCGCGGCATCCCGGAACGCATCGGCAATGGCGATCCCCGCGGCGCGCCCCTGGGTGTCTTCGAGACCCGGGACGGACAGATGGCCATGGTGATGACCAGCGAGGCCCAGTGGCAGGCGCTGGTGGGGCTGATGGAGCGCCCCGAGTTGTTGGCCCGCTATCCCGACGGGCGTTCGCGCTTCGAAGACCGAGACGCGGTCAACGAAATCGTCGAGGCGTGGTGCGCGCAGCAGGGCACCGACGAACTCGTGGAGCGCTGCCTCGCCATCGGGATTCCGGTGGGACCCGTGCAGTCCGCCTGGTCGGCACGCACCGATCCACACCTCGAACAGCGCGGCACCCTGGAACGCCTGCGCCACCGCGACGCCGACGCAGCCAGCGCCTACCTGGCCCCGGTGCTGCCCGTGCGTCTCTCCCGCAACGAAACCCGGCTCTCCCCCGCCGAGCCCCTGGGCTCGAGCACCGAGGCCGTGCTCCGCGAGGTGCTCGGCTGTGACGACGCGCGCATCGAAGCACTGCGCGAGAGGGGAGCTTTCGGAGAGGTCTGAGGTCCGTCCGGGCTCTCGCTCAGTCACTCTCCTCGGCGAGCATCCGCCCGAGCCGCAGCAGCTGCGGGGTGGCACCCCCCAGCGTCAGCTCGAGCTGGCGCGCATAGAGGTAGTAGCGGTGCAGGGGATACTCGCGGTCTACCCCCACGCCCCCGTGCAGGTGCTGGGCGGCCTGGACGATTCGCTTGCCGCCCTCGGCGGCCCAGACCTTGGCGACCGCCACCTGGCGGGCCGCCTCCAGGCCCGAACCCAGACGCCAGGCCGCCTGCCAGGCGGTGAGGCGAACCGCCTCGGTGTCGATGAAGGCATCCGCCGCCCGGTGCCCCACGGCCTGGAACATGGCGATGGGCTGATCGAACTGCTTGCGGGTCTTCACGTACTCGGAGGTGAGTTCCAGGGCCTCCTCGCAGACGCCCATCGCCAGCATGCAGAGCGCCGCGGTGGCGCGCTCGCGAAGCCACTCCGCACAGCCCTCCCCCGCCAGNCGGAAGCGAGCCGGCGACCCCTCCAAGCCGAGGCGCGATTCGGGCTGGCCACTGGTGGTGACGAGCGCCTCGCGGCTCACACCCACGGCCCCGGTCTCCACCAGGAAGAGCGACTCTGCCCCCTCGCAGACGGCGGCCACCAGTACGGCGTCCGCGAACTCCGCGGCGGGCACGAAGAGCGCCGTGCCCGTGAGCCGGAAGCCCTCCCCGTCGCGCTCGGCGCGCACGGCTTCGTCGGCAACCAGGGCGGCGGTGAGGCGGGTTTCGCCCCGAACCACCCCGGGCAGCCAGGCCTCCTTCTGCTCCGTCGAGCCAAAGGCCGCCAGCGGCAGCACCCCGAGCAGCGCGGTCTCGAGGAAGGGGATGGGTGCCGTGCGCCGCCCGATCTGCTCGAGGATGACCGCCAACTCCAGGAAACCCAGGCCCGCACCACCCTGGGCCTCGGGGACCGCGATGCCCAGCAACCCCGCCTCCGCGAAGGCCTGCCAGAGTTCCGCGTCGAAGCGCGGCCCGCCGCGTTTCTCCAGCTCGCGCAGGCGCTCGTGGCTGGCCTTGTCGCCGAGGATCTGCTCGGCGAGATCCGCGATGGCGCGTTGGTCGTCGGAGAGTTCGAAATCCATGCCGTGCGCCTCAGACCCGGGGGATCCGCGGCAGCCCGAGGCCGAAGAGGCCGATCAGGTCCCGCTGGATCTCGTTGGTACCGCCCCCGAAGGTGAGGATGAGCAGCCCCCGGTACAGGGATTCGAGCTGACCCTCGAAGACCGCCTCGGGGGAGCCGCGTTTCAGGTAGCCGCGCTGCCCGATCACCTCCATGAGCAAGCGGAAGGACTCCAGGTACCACTCGGTACCGAAGACCTTGATGCTCGAGGCGTCGGCGGGGTCGAGTTGCCCGCGGGTCGCCGTCCAGGCCACCTTCCAGTTGATGAGCCGTAGAAACTCGAGACCGCTGTAGACGCGCGCCAGGTTGATCTGCACCCACTCCTGATCGATCACGCGCCGGCCGTCGGGCAACTTGTTCTCCTGGGCGAAGCGCCGCGTCTCCTCGAAGCAGCGCTCGAGGATCCCCGAGGAGCACAGCGTCACCCGCTCGTGGTTGAGCTGGCCGGTGATCAGCTTCCAACCCTTGTTCTCGCCGGCAATCAGGTTGGCGGCGGGCACGCGCACGTCGTCGAAGAAGACCGCGTTGATGTCGTGGTCGGAGAGCAGATCCAGGGGATCGATGCGGATGCCCGGCGTGTTCTTCATGTCCACGATGAAGATGGAGAGCCCGCCGTGCTTGGGGGCCTCGGGGTCCGTGCGCACCGCCAGCCAGCAGTAGTCGGCGTCTCCCGCCAGGCTGGTCCAGAGTTTGGCGCCGTTGATCACGTAGTCATCGCCGTCGCGCTGGGCACGGGTGGTGAGGGCGGCCAGGTCGGTCCCCGCGCCAGCTTCGGAATAGCCGATGCAGAAGTGGATCTCGCCCTTCAGGATCTTCGGCAGGAAGAACTTCTTCTGGTCCTCGCTACCGTTTCGCATGATCTGCGGTCCCACCGTGTTGATGGTGAGCATGGGCACCGGCGCTCCCGCGCGCATGGACTCGTCGAAGAAGATGAACTGCTCGATCTCGGTGCGGCCCTGGCCCCCGTATTCGCTGGGCCAGCCAATGCCCAGCCAGCCGTCCGCGCCCATCTGCTTCACCACCTCGCGCATGCACTCGCCGATGCCCTGACCACGCGCCAGGCCCTCCCGNACCTCCGGGGTCAGGAGTTTCGCGTAGTAGTCGCGCAGCTCGTCTCGCAGGGTCTGCTGCTCCTCGGTGTATCCGATGTACATGCTGCTTCCTCGCTGCAGGGGCCGAAAAGAGATTCTCGCGCGTGAACCCGCGGGCGTCGAGTGCCCGGCGAGGGCCGGGTCGGGCCAGGACGGCCGTTTGCCCGGAGCCCGAGGCGTGTGCTTCCCTCCCCGCCATGCTCGACCCCCGCACGCTCTCCGAACAGCGAGACCGGGTCATCGAGAGCTGCGAGCGGCGCGGCGTGCCCGTCGACCTGGACGCCGCCGTGCGCTGCCAGGAACAGCTCGCCGCCGCCCAGAGCGAGGCCAACGAAGCCAACCGCCAGCGCAAAGAGCACCAGGGGGCCGGCAAGGGCAAGCTCTCTCCCGAAGCGCGTGAGGCCCACGCCACCCTCGGGCGGCGTCTCAAGCAGGCCGTGGCCGACGCCGACGAGCGCGTCGACCGCGCCCGGCAGGAGCTCGACGAGCGCATGGCCGGCATCCCGAATCTCGTGCACCCCGATTCGCCGGTGGGGGGCGAAGAGGATTTCCGCGAAATACGGCGCGTGGGCGAGCCGCCGGCCTTCGACTTCGAGGCCCGGGACCACCTCGCCCTGAGCGCGCCACTGGACTTGATCGACTTCGAGGCCGGCTCGGCGGTGACGGGGCAGAAGTTCTACTTCCTGAAGAACGAGGCGGTGCTCCTCGACCTGGCCCTGCAACGCTTCGCGATAGAGCTGCTGATCGAGCAGGGCTTCATCCCCCACGTCACCCCGGATCTCGCACGTCGTAGCGTGGTGGACGCCATGGCGTTCAGCCCGCGCGGGCCCGAGACGCAGATCTATTCCGTCGAGGGCACCGACCTCGACCTGATCGGTACCGCGGAGATCACCCTGGGCGGCATCTACGCGGACAAGATCCTGGAGGAAGAGGCCCTGCCTCTGAAACTGGCCGGCCTCTCCCACTGCTTCCGCACCGAGGCGGGCTCTCATGGCCGGGAGAGCCGTGGTCTCTACCGCGTCCACCAGTTCACCAAGGTGGAGATGTTCGTGTTCAGCCGTCCCGAGGATTCCGAACTCATCCACGATGAACTGCTCGCCATCGAGGAGCGCATCTTCCAGGCGCTGGAGATCCCCTACCGGGTGATCGACGTGGCGACCGGCGACCTGGGGGCTCCCGCCTACCGGAAGTTCGACATCGAGGCCTGGCTGCCCGGCCGCGGCAAGGGCGGCGCCTATGGAGAGATCACCAGCGCGTCGAACTGCACGGACTTCCAGGCGCGGCGGCTGCGAACCCGCTTCCGGCGCAAGGACAGCAAGCGCAACGAGATCGTCCACACCCTGAACGGCACCGCCATCGCAATCTCCCGCACCCTGATCGCGCTGCTCGAGAACCACCAGCGCGCCGATGGCTCCATCGGCATCCCCGAAGCCCTCCGCCCCTTCCTGGGACGCGACCACATCGGACCCCCGTGAGCAGCGAGGAGCCCCGAAGCTCCGCGACGCCGGGAGAAGAAACCCCGACCCGGCTCGTGCTCGGCACCGCGGGGCACATCGATCACGGCAAGACGGCGCTGGTGCGCGCACTCACCGGCGTCGAGACCGATCGCCTGCCCGAAGAACAGGCGCGCGGGATCACTATCGACCTCGGCTTCGCGCCGCTGGATCTCGAGGACGGGTTGCGGGTGGGGGTGGTCGACGTGCCGGGACACGAGCGACTGGTGCGCACCATGGTGGCCGGTGCCGTGGGCATCGACCTGCTGATGCTGGTGGTGGCAGCCGACGAAGGCGTGATGCCCCAGACCCGCGAGCACCTGGCCATCTGTGAACTCCTGGGCCTGCGCGGTGGCCTGGTGGCACTCACCAAGAGCGACCTCGTGGAGCCGGAGCTCGCGGAGCTGGCCGCCGAGGAGGTGCGCGAACTGCTCGCCCGCGGACCCCTCGCCGGCGCCCCAGTGCTGCCGGTTTCCTCGCAGACCGGGGAAGGCATCGACGCCCTGCGGGCCGCCCTCGGACGTCTGACTCGAGACACGCCGCCCCGCACCGCGCGCCGGGGCCCGCCCCGCCTGGCGGTGGACCGCAGCTTCGAGATGAAGGGCTTCGGGAGCGTGGTGACCGGCACGCTGGTGGGCGGGGAAATCTCGGTGGGGGACTCGGTGGAGGTGCTGCCCGGCGGCCGCCAGGGGCGCGTCCGCGGCCTCCAGAGCCACGGGGAGGCCCGCGACGCCGGTGCTGCGGGACAGCGCTGCGCGCTCAACCTGCAGGGCATTCCGCTCGACGAGCTCGCGCGCGGTCAGACGGTGACGTTACCGGGCGGCGTTCCGCTCACCCAGACCCTCGACGTGGAACTGCACTGGCTGGCCTCGGCGCCGCGCTGCGAGGGTCCGACCGCGGCAAGCTTCCTCATCGGAACCGCAGAGCACCGCGTCCATGTGGCGCCCATCGGCGGCGAGCACTTCGAACCAGGCGAAGTGGGCTTCGCTCGCGTTCACGTGGAGGGCGAGCCCGCCGTGGCGCTGCCCGGCGACCGCTTCGTACTGCGGGGCTTCGCGCGCACCGAGATCGGCGCCACGCTGGGCGGCGGCAGCGTGCTCGACGTGGCGCCCCCGCACCGGCGCCGCAGCGATCCTGGACTTCTCGCGGATCTCACGCAACTGGCCGGCGGCGAGCCGGAGGCCGCACTTTCGGTACGCATCCTGCGCTGCGGGCTGCAGGGCATCTCGCGACAGCGCCTGCAGCTGGAGACCGGACTCGAGGAACTCCAGCTCCGCAAGGCCCTTGAATCTCTCGACGCTGAGGGGGGAGCGGTGGCACGGGCCGGCGAGCAACTCTACGTGGGTCGCGCTTCGCTCGAAGCGGTGGAGGCCCGCCTGTTGGCAAGCCTGGACGCCTTCCACGCCCGCGAGCCCCTGCAGCCGGGCATGCCCACCGCCACGCTGCGCGGAGCGCTGCCGGAGAACGTCGCTCCCGCCGTGGCCGAAGCCGCGCTCTCGGGCCTCGCCGCACGAGGCGCGCTGCAACTGGAGGGCAAGCGCGCGCGCCGCCCGGACCATCGCAGCGAACCGCAGGGCGAAGACGCCGCCCTGGCCGAGCGCCTCTGCGCGATCCTCGCGGAAGCGGCCCTGGACCCTCCCGCCCTGCGCAATCTCACGGAACGGCTCGGGGCGCCCGCCGAGCGTCTGCTTCCCTTGTTGGCCTTCCTCGAACACAGCCGACGGGTGGTGCGCGCCGGCGGGGAACTCTTCTTCGACGCGAGTGCCGTGGATGCCCTCCGCGAGCGCGTGCAGGCCCACTTCGCCGAGCACGACAGCCTCGACACCCCGACCTACAAGACCCTCATCGGAACCACGCGTCGCACCGCCGTGCCGCTGATGGAACTCTTCGACGCCGAGCACCTGACGGTGCGCCGCGACAACGTCCGACGCCTGCTCCGGGGTTGAGGGCGCAGAGGTTTCAGGCCTCGTCGCCCTCCCAGCAGTCATAGGTGAGGCCGATGCGATCCCAGTACATCTCGCTCCAGAGCAGCCGGATCCAGGTAAAGGGATTCAGCATGGCGGCCCAGGACTCCCGGTTGTTCCACGACCAGTAGTTGATCATCACGGGACCCTTGAGATCCCTGCGATGCACCGTGCCCCAGAAGCGGCTGTCGTTGGAGTTGTCGCGGTTGTCGCCGAGGAAGTAGTAGCGGTCCTCGGGCACCTCGATGGGGGTCACACGCGTCGGCGCCTGCCGGGGGTCGTCGAGGATCTCGTGCACGCAGCCGTCGAGGTACTCGCGGTACACGCGGTAGTGGCGCCCGTGATCCCCCTCGAAGATACGCCCCGTATCCTCCCGCTGGATGCGCTCACCGTTCAGATACAGGTTGCCACTCCGAAACTCGATGGTGTCTCCCGGCAAACCCACCAGCCGTTTCACGAAGCCCTCGGCGGGATAGTCGGGGCACTGATCGAGGGGGCAAATTGCCCCGGGCCCCCGTCGCCCCAGCGCGAAGACGGCGATCTGTCCACGACGCGGCTCGACGAACCCAGGCAGCTGCTCGGCGGTAAAGGGGATGCGCGCCCCGTAGGTGAACTTGTTGACGAAGACGTGATCGCCGATCAGCAGCGAGGGAAACATCGACCCCGATGGAACGTAGTAGGACTCGATGATGACCGCGCGGATGCCCAGGGCCACCAGCACGGCCGCCGCCAGGGGCCAGATCTGCTCCCAGGCGCGCGACGCGAAGCTCGCCCGCTCTTCAACATCGCGCCCGCGGGCGCCCTTCCCGCCGGCAGGCGATCCTCCTCGACTCACGGACTCTCCGGCATTTGTTGGTGAAGGGAGCCCGATGGTAGGCTGCGGGCTGTCGGGATGCATGCCCCGGCCGGAGGACCCATGCTCTCCCGACTCGACGACTACCCGATCCACCAGACCTCCCACCCGATCGCCCACCCCGCCTCGAGCGACCGCCACGTTTACGACCGCTACTGGTTCAACGCCTACGCGGACGACGGCGAGTTCTACATCGGCATCGGCGCCGCCCTCTATCCCAACCTCGAGATCATGGACTGCGGGCTCAGCATCGTTCGCGATGGCGAGCAGCATGCCTTCCACGCCTCCCGCCGAGCACCCCGGGAGCCCAGCGAGATCGAAGTGGGACCCTTCCGGATCGAGATCCTGGAGCCCATGAAGAGCCTGCGGGTGATCCTCGACGACAACGAGACCGGCATCTCGGGAGAACTCACTTGGATCCCCCGCACCGCCTCCATCCAGGAGGGTCACCAGGACCGCAGCACCGGGCGGGTGCTCATGCGGGCCACCCGCTTCAACCAGTTTGGCTCCTGGTCGGGAGAAGTGCGCTACGCGGGCCAGAACCTCGTCATCGACCCCGCCCGCGTGCGCGGCACCAAGGACCGCTCCTGGGGGATCCGTCCCGTGGGCGACCCCGCACCCCCCGGCGCCCCGCCCACCCAGGCCCCCCAGGTCTTCTTCCTCTGGGCGCCGCTCCACTGGGCGGATCGCTGCACCCACGTGGGGCTCTTCGAGAACGAACACGGCGAGATCTGGCACTGGGACGGCATGATCTGTCCCGTCTACGCCACGCCCGATGACTTGCCGGGCGTTGAGGACCCCGGCGTGCGGATGCTCTCTTCGGTGGAACACCGCCTGGAGTTCCACCCCGGCACGCGCCGCGCCCGCAGCGCCGAGATCACGCTGCTCGAACGCGACGGCTCGCGTCACGAGATCTCCCTCGAACCGCTGCTCTGCTTCCGCATGAAGGGCATTGGTTACGGGCACCCCGAGTGGGGGCACGGTCGCTGGAAGGGGGAGCTCGCCATGGGTGGCGAGCGCTGGAAGTGCGCGGATCTCGACGAGATGGCGCTCGAGAACCAGCACATCCAGCAGGTGGTACGCGCGCGCTGCGGGGACGAGCAGGGGATCGGTGTCCTCGAGCAGATCCACCTGGGCGCGCACGCGCGCTATGGCTTCAAGGAGTTCCTCGATCCGGCCTGAGCGCGCCTCGGTTCAGGCGGCGAGGAGCTGTTGGATGCTCTCGCGCGCCCAATCGAGCAGCGGGAAGTCCGGGCTGTTGGGGAAGATGCCCAGGTAGAGGATCGCGAAAGCGCAGAGGGCCAGCACCACGAACTCTCCGGTCGCGAGCTCCTGGGGAGGCGCTTCGTCGCCGGGCTCGCTCATGTACATCAGCACCGGGATGCGCAGGTAGTAGTAGACGGAGACCACGCTCATCAGCACGCCCACGATGGCCAGCGGCAACTGGCCTGCCTCCACCGCCGCGGAAAAGACCATCCACTTGGCGATGAAACCCGCGGTGCCGGGGATGCCCGCGAGGGAGAGCATGAAGAGGGTCATCAGAGCGGCCAGACCGGGGCGGCTGCGTGCCAGGCCGGCGAAGGAATCCACGCGCTCGCACTCCTGGCCCCGCTGGGTGAGCGCCACCAGCACCGTAAAGGCACCCAGGTTCATGAACGCGTAGCAGAAGAGGTAAAAGACCACCGCCGAATAGCCCTGGGCGCTGCCCGGCACGAGACCGATCAGCAGGTAACCCGCGTGCGCGATGCTCGAGTAAGCGAGCAGGCGCTTCACGTTGTCCTGGATGAGCGCCATCACGTTACCGACCACCAGGGTGAGCAACGCCATCACCCAGAAGACGTTGCCCAGCAACTCGTCCATGGGGTCGATGGCAAGCAGCAGGAAGCGGATCAGCGCCGCAAAGGCCGCCAGCTTGACGGTCACGGACATGAAGGCGGTCACCGAAGCGGGTGCCCCCTCGTAGACATCGGGGGTCCATTGGTGGAAGGGCACCGAGGAGATCTTGAAACCGAAGCCCACCACCACCAGGCCGACGCCCGCCAGGGTCAGGGGGTTGCTGGGATCGAAGGCAGCGCGAATGTCCTCGAAGGAGGTGCTTCCCGAGACGCCGTAGAGCAGCGCCATGCCGTAGAGGAGCAACGCGCTCGCGAAAGCCCCGATCAGGAAGTACTTCATGGCCGATTCGTTACTGCGCAGCCGTGTGCGGTCGAAACCCGCCAGTACATAGATGGGAATGCTCATCAGCTCGAGTCCCAGGAAGACCGCCAGCAGGTCCACGGCCCCCACCATCAGCATCATCCCCGCCGTCGAGAAGAGCACGAGCGCGTAGTACTCGCCGTGGTTGATGCGCATCGCGTCCAAGTAGGCGATGGCAAGCGCGCAGCAGAGCAACGAGGCCAGGCCCAGCGCTGCGCTAAAAGTGGCCGAGAAGCGATCCACCTGGAACATGGGGTTGTCGGCATTGAAGAAGGGGGTGGCCGGAGCGCCGGCCTGCTGCAACGCCATCAGCGTGGCGAGCCCCAGGAAGACCATCGCGGTCACCGCTAGCACCACACCCACCAGGGAAGGGGTGACGCGGTGGCTCATGATGGAGCCCACCCGCGAGAGCAGAACCTCTCCCAACAGCACCAGCATGGAGCCCACGCTCACGAAGAGGATCGGCCCCACCGCCGCGAGATCCAGGGAGGGAAGCGTCACGGCGCGCCCTCCCCACCCGCCGCCAGTTGGACGGCCGGCACGGCCGACCGGCGGGCTTCCTCGATTTCGCGTTCGGCCTCTTGCAGCAGCTGACTCACCGTGGGCTCGATGCGCCGTAGCAGCGGATCCGGGTACACGCCGATCCAGACGATGGGGAGGCAGATCGCCACCAGCACCACCTTCTCGCGCAGACCCAGGTCGAGCAGCTTGCGATTTTCCTCCTTCTCGAGNGGCCCGAACATCACCCGGCGATACATCCAGAGCATGTAGGCGGCCGCCAGGATCACGCCACTCGTGGCGATGACCGCGTAGACGGGCGCGGCCAGGAAGGTCCCCAGCAGGATCAGGAACTCGCCCACGAAGCCGTTGAGCATGGGCAGGCCGATGCTCGACATCGTCACCAGCCCGAAGAAGAAGGCGAAGACGGGCATGGGGCGTGCCAACCCGCCGAAGTGGGAGATCTCCCGGGTGTGACTGCGCTCGTAGAGCATGCCCACCAGCAAGAAGAGCGCTCCGGTGGAAAGCCCGTGGTTGATCATCTGCAGGATGCTGCCGTTCATGCCCTGCAGGTTGAAGGCGAACATCCCCAGCATCACGAACCCCAGGTGTGCGACCGACGAGTAGGCGACGAGTTTCTTGATGTCGCTCTGCACCATGGCGACAAGCGAGCCGTAGACGATGCCGATCACCGAGAGCGTGAGGATCGCCGGCGTGAACTCGGCGGCTCCCACCGGGAAGAGGGGAATCGCGAAGCGCACGAATCCGTAGGTCCCCATCTTCAGCAGCACCCCCGCCAGCACCACGGAGCCCGCGGTAGGCGCCTCCACGTGGGCATCGGGCAGCCAGGTGTGGAAGGGGACCATGGGGACCTTGATCGCGAAGGCCAACGCGAAGGCCGCGAAGAGCCAGAACTGCGTCTGCCACCACTCGCCCACCAGCGGCACCGCGGTGTCGAGCAGGCCAGGGGCCTCGCTCCAGGGTGGGGAGACGAGGTCGAAGCTCAGGATGCCCGTCTGCTGGAAGGCCAGGTAATAGAGGACCAGCATGGCGAGCAACATCAGCAGCGAGCCGAACATCGTGAAGAGGAAGAACTTCACGGCCGCGTAGACGCGCCGGGGCCCACCCCAGATCCCGATGATGAAGTACATGGGGACCAGCATCACTTCCCAGAACACGTAGAAGAGGAAGAGGTTGAGGGAGACGAAGGCCCCGAGCATGCCCGTCTCCAGGAAGAGCATGAAGAAGATGTAGGTCTTGAGGGAGTGGCGGATGTCGTTCCAGGAGGCCAACAGCACGATGGGCATCAGGAAGGTGGTGAGCATCACGAGCAACAGGTTGATGCCGTCGATGCCCACGTAATAGTGGATCCCGTAGTCCTCGATCCACGGCACGTACTCGACGAGTTGGAAACCAATCCGGGTGGGCTCGAAGGAGGAGTAGAGGCCCAACGAGACGAGGAAGGTGAGCAACGAGCCCGCGAAACCCACCGTTCGCCACAGCCTCGCGGGGAGTTCGCGGAAGAGGGCTTCCGCGGCCAGCAGCAGCAGCCCGGTGGCCAGCGGCAGGAAGGTGACCAGGCTGACGAGGCTCGCCTCGATTCCCATCGCTCAGTTCCCCACCAGGTAGCCGACGATCGCTGCCGCGCCCAGCACCATCAGGAACACGTAGCCTTGGGCGAGCCCCGATTGCAGGTACTTGAGGCCGTTCTCCGCCACGCCCCGGACGCCGCGCGCCATGCCGTTCACCGCCAGGCCATCGATGAGGCCCGCGTCCACCCCGCGGAAGAGCACGCGCTCGGAAACCCAGACCAGCGGCCGTACCAACACCGCATCGTAGAGTTCGTCCACGTAGTATTTCTCGACCAGCAGCTTGTGGAGCCCGCGGGCGGCCGTCGCCATCTGGCCGGGCAGCTCCGGGCGCTTCACGTAGAGGAAGTAGCTGAGGCCCAGACCCAGCAGGGCCGCCAGTACCGCAGCTCCGGCCAGCCCGTACTCGAGGGCGTGGGAGATCGCGTGGGAATCCTCGAGCGGGAA
The DNA here is from genome assembly GCA_013215615.1 of Myxococcales bacterium. GTDB lineage: Bacteria > Myxococcota_A > UBA9160 > UBA9160 > SMWR01 > JABSQX01. The sequence continues at coordinate 20,344 of JABSQX010000007.1, forward strand.
TACCCCGGCAAGGAAGTTGTTGAGGCTGTGTGAGGATTCCACACCCACCCAGTCGCCGTAGACCTGGGGAATGCCCATCACCCCGCCCAGCAGGGCCAGCGCGGCCAGAGCGTAGAGGGGGAAGAGCACCGTGTTGGCGGGCTCGGCGATCTGGTCGCGCACCGAGGCGGGCGCCCGACACTCCCCCCAGAAGACCCGAAAGTGCAGACGCCACATGTAAAAGGACGTAAGGGCAGCCGTCACGAGTCCCGTCGCGTAGAGCCAGGTATGTCCCGGCACCTCGGAGGCCCAGACGGTGAGCAGGATCTCATCCTTGGAGAAGAAGCCCGAGAAGGGTGGGAAGCCCGCGATCGCGACGACACCGATCAGGAAGACGACCTTGGTCTTGTAGATCCGGCGACCCAAACCGCCCATCTTCTCGATGTCCTGCTCGTGGTGCATGGCGAGGATCACCGAACCCGCGCCCAGGAAGAGCAGCGCCTTGAAGAAGGCGTGGGTCACGAGGTGGAAGATCGCGCCCGTGTAGCCCCCGCAGCCTGCGGCCAGAAACATGTAGCCGAGCTGGCTCACCGTCGAATAGGCGAGCACCTTCTTGATGTCCGTCTGTGCGATGGCAATGCTGGCGGCAAAGAGCGCCGTGATGCCCCCCGTCCAGGCCACCAACGCCGAAGCCACGGGCGCTTCCGCGTACAGGAAGGACAGGCGGCACACCATGTAGACGCCGGCGGTCACCATGGTGGCCGCGTGGATCAGCGCCGAGACCGGCGTGGGGCCCGCCATGGCGTCCGGCAGCCAGACATAGAGGGGCAGCTGCGCGGACTTTCCGCAGGCACCCACGAAGAAGCAGATCCCGATCACTTCCACCAGACGCCACTCGTCGCCCCAGAAGGGCGCGGGCATCGTGAGGGCCACGATGGCGTCCAGGTTCGCCTGCAGGTCCACGAAGTCGAGCGAAGTGGGCAGTCCGGCCTGGGCGAAGGCCGAAAAGAGCAGGAAGAGACCGATCAGGAAACCGAAGTCTCCGATGCGGTTCACGATGAAGGCCTTGCTCCCGCAGTAGGCGTTGTAGCGGTCGCCATACCAGAAACCGATCAACAGGTAGGAGCAGAGTCCCACCCCTTCCCAACCCAGGAACATCAGCACCAGGTTGTCGGCCAGGACCAGCACCAGCATCGCGAAGGTGAAGAGGTTCAGGTAGCAGAAGAAGCGCTGGAAGCCGCGGTCCTCACGATGGTCGTCATCCATGTAGCCAATGGAATAGACGTGAATCAGGAAACCCACTCCGGTGATCACGAGCGTCATCACGGAGGCAAGCGGGTCCATGCGGAGGGCCACGTCGGCGACGAGGCGCGTGTCACCGACGCCTGAACCGATCCACGTATAGACATGGTCGATGAGGGACTCGTCGCCGGGAAGCCCCACCAGCCGGAAGAAACCCGCCACCGCGAAGAGGAAGGCCAGCAGCACGGAACCGCAGGAGAGAGCGATCACCCCCCAACGCGGCATGTGAGTCCGGAACAGACCCAGCATCAGCCCGTGGATCACCGCCGCCAGCAGGGGCAGCAGCGGAATCCAGCGCAGCAGCGTGTACTCGGTCACGGCCTCACCACCGCAGCAGGCTCACGTCGTCGATGTTCACGGAATCCCGGTTGCGGAACATCGAGATCACGATCCCGAGGCCTACCGCGACCTCCGCGGCAGCAACCGAGATCACAGTGAGAACGAAGATCTGGCCGTCCAGTGAGGCTTCACCCACGCCCGAGGGACCCTGGGGCCACAGCCGGTTGAAGCCCACGAAGGCCAGGTTGACCGCGTTGAGCATGAGTTCGATGGACATCAGCATCACGATCAGGTTCCGGCGCGTCATCACCCCCACGAGCCCGATGACGAAGAGCAGCGCGGAGAGTCCGATGACGTGATCGATGGGCACCATCAGTCGATCTCCCGCTTGGCGAGGATCAGCGCGCCGACGATGGCGGCGGTGAGCAGCAGGGAGATCACCTCCACGATCAGCAGGTAGTCGGTGTAGAGGGAGAGGCCCAGTTGCCGATAGCCCCCGAAGCCCTCGGGGAGCGGGGGAGGCTCGTGGAAGCCGCCCAGCACGCGCAACCCCTCGACGAGGAGGAAGACACCCAGCAACGCGCCTGCGAACTTCAACCAACGCTGTCGGGCCGGCAGGAACTCGTCGCTGTGCAGGTTGAGGAGCATCACCACGAAGAGGAAGAGCACCACGATGGCGCCGCCATAGACCATGATCTGGATGGCTGCCACCAGGTAGGCGGCGAGCAGCACGTAGATCCCCGCCAGCGAGACCATCGTCACCACGAGACTCATGGCGGCAGCTACCGTGTTTCGCACATTGAGGACCATGCCGAGGGCCGAGACCACTGCCAGTGCCGCGAAGACGTAGAAGAGGAAGAGGGGGGCGCTCACGAGGCATCTCCCAGCAGCAGCAGCAGGGCTCCGGTCACGAAGATGTTGGCGATGGAGAGGGGCAGGATGCCCTTCCAGCAGAGGTCCATCACGTGGTCGTAACGGAAGCGCGGCAACCCCCAACGCAGCGACATCTGGAGCCAGATCATCACCACCACCTTGGTCATGAACATCAGGAAGTGAACGATCACGCAGAGACCGGTGGCTACGCCCTCACCTAGAGCCGGCGTCACGACGCCGATGAAGTCCGCGGTAGAAACCCAGGGGATCGTCCAGCCGCCCAGGAAGAGCGTGGTCACCAGGCCCGCGATCACCACGACCTCGATGAACTCCGCCATGAAGAACAGGCCGAAGCGCATGCCCGAGTACTCGGTGAAGTAGCCCGCGATGATCTCGGACTCGCCTTCGGGCACATCGAAGGGCGGCCGCTTGTTCTCCGCCATGATGGTGGCGAGGAACATCAGGAAACCCAGGGGCTGCAGGAAGATTCCCCACTTGGGGAGTACGAAGGGGAAAGCCGAGAGGAAGGCGGGCAATTGCAAGCCGGGGATCAGGTACTCGAGGAAGCCCAGGATGCGGAAGGTCGCGTCCTGCTCGATCGCCATGGTCTGCAGTTGCAACGTGCCGAAGACCATGAAGATCCCCACCACCGAGAGGCCCATCGTGACCTCGTAGGAGATCATCTGGGCCGAGGCCCGCATGGCCCCGAGCAGCGACCAGTTACTGTTGCTCGACCAGCCCGCCATCACCGTGCCATAGGTGGCGATGGAACCGATCGCGAAAATGTAGAGCAGCCCCCAGTCCGCGTTGGAGACCACCATGCTGATGGTGTCCTGGCCGAAGGTGTAGACACCCGCGAAGGGGATCACCCCGTAGGCGATTACCGCGGGAACCGCGGCGATCAGAGGCGCCAGCAAGTGCATGATGCGATTGGCGCCCAGCGGGACCACGTCCTCCTTGGTGAGCAGTTTCACCACGTCCGCCAGCGGATGGAGGAGTCCCAGCACGGTAATGCCGCCGAGATCCGCCCGGTTTGCGCCGATGCGGTCCTGCATCACGGCGCTCTGCTTCCGCTCCGTCCAGGTCATGACGGGTGCCAGCGCTCCGATCACCACGATTAGGATGAAGAGCGTCTTGACGATGACCTCGACGGGCATCTAGACCCCGGGATCCGTGAGTGGGCGACCCTGCGCGCCAACGCCCTCCCAATCGCAACCCGCGAAGGCCGGCAAGCTGGCCGCCAGCGTCCGGGACACCTCCCGGGCATGCCAATCCGCGGTCCAGCCCTCGAGGCCCATCGCGGCGCCGAGGCGCGCCAGCAACGCACCCTCCGGGTGGGCCTCGAAGCTCGGCTCGAGCACCGGCGCCACGCGTTGTACGCGCCCGGCATGGTTGGTGAACGTCGCGTACTTCTCGGCCGCGACGCGCGCGGGCAACAGCACGTGGGCCACCCGCTCGAGCGCCGAGACATGGGTGTCGAGCACGACCACCGTGTCGAGGTTGGCGAGCGCCTCGGTGCCGCCCAGATAGCGGGGATCCAGGATGCCGTGACCCAGGGAGATCACGGCATCCACCCCGCCGCTGCGAATCCGCTCCGACAGCGTCGCCGCGTCCGGGAAGCCCAGGGCGCGAGCACCCGCGCCGTTGGCGGCCTGTTCCGGCTCGCGCAGCAGGTCGTCCGACTCTCCCAGGACCACCGCCACGCCGGCGGTCCGGGTGCCGAGGGCATCGAGCAGGCGCCGAAAGCTGAAGAGATCCTCGTTGCTGGCGTGCCCCGAAGCGATCCCCGCCACCACGCCGGCGCCCTTGCGATCCACCAGAGCGCGCAAGCGCGCGGCCGCCACCTCGATGGCGTCATTGACGGAACAACTCTCGGGAACGCCCAGTTCACCACGCACCAGGGGTTGCTGCACGCGATCCGGTGCCGCGATCCGCTTGTAGGAGAGGCGGCCACTGTCGCAGAGCCAGGTATCGTTGACCTCGTCGTTGCGGCGCGGCACGTAGCGGTAGACCTTGTTCTGGGACGCGCCCACGTACACGTTGCAGCCCTTCGCGCAGCCCGTGCAGATCCCCTCCACCTCCTCGAGGAACCAGGTGCGGATCTTGAAGCGGAAGTCCCGGGTGGTCAGCGCGCCCACGGGACAGATATCTGCCACGTTCATCGAGTAGTCGTTGTCGAGCGGCGCANCCGGGAAGGTCTCGATGATGGAGCGGTCGCCGCGATCGGAGACACAGAGTTCCCCTGTGCCCGGCACCTCGCGGCAGAAGCGCACGCAGCGCCGGCACAAGATGCAGCGCTCCTGGTCGAAGACGATCTCGGGCCCGAGTTTCACGTTCTTCAAGAGCGCCCGCCGCGGCTCGCGGCTGCGGGACTCTGCGAGCCCGTAGTCGTACGCGTAGTCCTGGAGCTTGCACTCCCCGGCCTGGTCGCAGATCGGACAGTCGAGAGGATGGTTGACGAGCAGCAGCTCCATCACTCCCTCGCGGGCCGTGCGCACCCGTTCGTTCTTCGTATGCACGACCATCCCGTCGCGAACCTGCGTATCGCACGCGATCTGCAGCTTGGGGACGCCCTCCACCTCAACCTGGCAGAGCCGGCAGGAACCGTCGATGGAGAGCTTCGGGTGCCAGCAGTAATGAGGGATCTCCACGTCGCCCATCAGTACACCCGCGTCGTCGAGCGCCTGCAGCAAGGTGCGGCCCTCGTCCGCCTCGTACTCGACTCCATCGATGACAAAACGCGGCATCAGAGTTCGAAACTCTCCGGGTAGGGGCACTTGTGCTCACGGACGTGGCGCTCGAAATCGTCCCGGAAGTGGCGCAACAGGCCTTGCACGGGCCAAGCCGCCGCATCCGAGAAGGCGCAGATGGTCTGGCCTTCCATCTTCGCCGCCACGTCGAGCAGGATGTCGAGATCCTGCGGCTCTCCGGCGCCGCGCTCGATGCGACGCACGATCTTGTCCATCCAACCCGTTCCCTCGCGACACTGGGTGCACTGGCCGCAGGACTCGTCACGGAAGAAGTAGGTGATCACACAGGCCACGCGCACCATGCAGGTGGTCTCGTCCATCACCATGACTCCGCCCGTGCCGAGCATGGTCTTGCGCTCGCGCAGGAACTCGTTTGCCATGGGCACGTCGAGCTCTCCCGCCGGCAGGATGGGCATGGACATGCCGCCCGGGATTACGCCCTTCACCTTGCGGCCGCCGGGAATTCCTCCCGCGTGCTCGAAGACGATCTCGGATAGCGGCGTACCCAGGGGCAACTCGAAGAGCCCCGGGCGCGCCACGTGGCCCGAAACGCCGAAGATGGTGGTGCCGGGACTCTTCTCGGTCCCGATACTCTTGAACCACTCCGCGCCGCGGCGGAGGATGTGAGGCACGTGGGAGAAGGTCTCGACGTTGTTCACCGTGCTGGGCATGCCGAAGGCCCCGTACTCGGCGGGGAAGGGCGGCTTCTTGCGGGGCTGTCCCTTCTTGCCCTCCAGCGACTCGAGGAGGCCCGTCTCCTCGCCGCAGATATAGGCCCCGGCGCCGCGGGTGATCACCACGTCATGCGCGAAACCGCTGCCCATCACGTTCTCGCCCAGGAAGCCGTGGGCGCGCGCCTCCGCGACCGCCCGCTCAAGGCAACGCGTGGGATGCGCGTACTCCCCGCGCACGTAGATGAAGGTCTTCTCCGCGCCCACCGCAAAGGCGGCGATCAAGATGCCCTCCAGCATCTGGTGTGAGCCGCGCTCCAACAGGATGCGGTCCTTGAAGGAGCCCGGTTCCGACTCGTCGGCATTGCAGACCAGGTAGCGGGGGCGCTCGTCGTCGGTGGGCATGAAGGACCACTTGAGACCGGTGACGAAGCCCGCCCCGCCACGCCCCTGCAAGCCGGAATCCTTGACGAGTTCGATGATGTCGGCGGGGGACATCTCGTGGATCGCGCGACGCGCGGCCTCGTAACCCCCCGCGCGCTGGTAGCCCTCGAGGGTGGTGAAGGCCTCGTCCGCGAAGTGCTCGCTCAGGTAGGAGGTGACGTAGGGGGCTTCGAGCATGAGCGCGATCAGTCCAGCTCGTCCATGAGACGCTTGGCGGCCTCGAGGTCGAGATCTTCGTGGTAGCGATCGTCCACCCGCAGCATGGGCGCGTACGCGCAGGCACCCAGGCATTCCTCGTGGCCCAGATGGATGCGTCCATCCTCGGTGTTGCCCTCTGCGTCGACCCCGAGGTGCGCGGCCAGGCCTTTGAGCACGTCACGGGCTCCGCGCAGGGAGCAGGGCAGGTTGGTGCAGACGTAAACGTGATGCGCGGGCTGAGGAGTGGAGTAGAACATGTTGTAGAAGTTCACCACCTCCATCACCTCGATGGGACGGATCTCGAAGAGCGCCGCCAGCTCGCTGGCCGTCTCGGAAGCGATGTGACCGAGTTCCTGCTGGACGCGGTGAAGCGCGGGCAGCAGCGCGCCACGCTTCTCGGGATAGCAGGCCATCAACTCGCGGATCTCGGCCTGCACCGCTTCCGCGATCACCACTCCAGGCCTCCCTTCATCCACTCATAGGTGAGTCCGACTGCGAGCGGCACCGTGAAGACGAGCATCGCGACGTAGCCGTACCAACCCAGCTCGGTGAATACGGCGCCCCAGGGGTAGAAGAAGATCGCCTCCACGTCGAAGATGACGAATAGAATCGCCACCATGTAGAACTTCACCGCGTAGCGGCGACGCGGGGACACGAGCTGCTTCTCCCCGCACTCGAAGGGCTCTTGCTTCGCGTCGAAGTGACGCCGCGGGCCCAGCAGCAGGTGCACGGCGAGCATCGCACTGACCAGCAGCACGCCGATCACGAAGATCACGAGCAGGCCCACGTACTCTTCGAGCATCCGGCGCCAGCATCTCCAGGCTGCTTGGGGACCCGATCTCCGTAGCCCCCGAGCCTGTGCCTGGGTCGCAGCCCTCAGCAGCGCACAGTGGTAAAGCCGCCGCGCGTATGCGCGACCGCCCTGCCCCTCGGCGGAGCAGCCCTCGCGGAAACTGCGGGTGCAACGAGCGAAAGTCCCCGAAGTCCCAGCGAAAACCGGCGGCAAGGTAATTCGGCCCCCCAGGAGCGTCAAGAGAATGCGGTGATAAGCTGGGAACGTGGCGATTCCGGTGGGTGTATTGGGGGCCGGCAGCTTCGGAACCTGCCTGGCGATGCTGTGCGGGCGCGAGCACGAGGTCCGTTTGTGGGCGCGCGACCCAGCCACCGCGGAGGCCATCAACCGCGACCATCGCAATCCCGGCTACCTGAGCGATCTCGAGCTGCCGCAAGGAGTACGAGCCACCAGCGATCTCGCGGAGGCGCTCGAGGAGCGGGAATTGGTGATCTGTAGCGTGCCCAGCCACGGCGTACGCGAGGTGATGGCCCGCTGCGCGACGTTGCTGCCGCGGGACGCAATCCTGGTCTCCACCGTGAAAGGCCTGGAACTCGACACGGGGAAACGCATGGACGAAGTCCTGCGCGAGGAACTCCCCCCCGTCCACCATCCCAAGCTCGTCTTCCTGTCGGGGCCCTCCTTCGCGGCAGAGATCGCCGAGGGGAAACCCACCGCGGTCACGCTGGCCTGTGGGGTCGAGAGCTTCGCGATCGCCGTCCAGCAATCGATCTCCTCTCCCTGGTTTCGCTGTTACACGAGCGACGACGTGATCGGCGCCGAACTGGGAGGGGCGCTCAAGAACGTCATCGCCATCGCGGTGGGGATCTGCGACGGCCTGGGCCTCGGTGAGAACGCCCGGGCTGCCTTGATGACGCGGGGGCTGCGGGAGATCACCCGGCTGGGCACCCACCTCGGCGCCGACTCCCTCACCTTCCTGGGGCTGGCGGGGGTGGGGGACCTGCTGCTCACCTGCACGGGAGACCGCTCTCGAAATCGCCGCGTGGGCCTGGCACTGGCCAGCGGGCGCTCCCTGGACGAAATCTTGGGGGGCATGAGCGAGGTCGCCGAGGGGGTGAGAACCGCCCAGGCGGCCCGCACCCTCGCCGATCGCCATGGGGTCGACATGCCCATCTCGGTGGGCGTGAGCCGCATCCTCGCGGGCGAACTCACGCCGAGGGAGGGCGCGGAGTTCTTGATGACCCGGCAGCTCAAGAGCGAGAACGAGTAGCGGGGCTCCACCCATTCGACCCGCTAGGGCCCCCTGGGGGATCCCGTGCTCGTCCGCGGCTCTCCCTCGCGTCGGTGGAGCCGAGTCTGGTAGGCTTCCCTTCTAATTGAAAATCATTTTCAACACGAGTTTCCCCCGCCCCCAATGCCCGACCACGCCAAGCCCCCCCCCGTGGACACCGCGGTCCCGCTGGCCTCGCTGCGCCCGGGCGATCGAGCGGTGGTGGTGGGAGTGGACGTCCCCGGTGGCGTCGGCCGGCGCCTGCTGGATCTCGGTTTCGTGCCGGGAACCGCGCTGCAGGTGATCCGGCGCGCGCCGCTAGGAGACCCGGTGGCCTACGAGATCCGCGGGAGCCGCATCTGTCTGCGCGCCAGCGAGGCCCAGAAGATCCGGGTTCGGGCGCCTCGCGCAGAGCCCGCGCCGTGAGCGCCGCCGTCGAGACCGGGGCGCCCTTGCGCCTGGGGCTCTTGGGGAGCCCCAACTCCGGCAAGACCACCCTCTTCAATGCCCTGACCGGGCTGCGGGCGCGTGTCGGCAACTACCCGGGCGTCACCGTGGAGCGCCGCGAGGGCACGCTGGAGCTCGACCGCCCGGCCGTGATCATCGATCTCCCCGGCACCTACAGCCTCGATCCCCTGAGCCCCGACGAAGGCCTGGTGGCCCGGGTACTCGCCGGTGAGATCGCACCCGCCCCGGATGCGCTGGTGGCGGTCGCGGACGCCTGCTCGCTCGAGCGCTCGCTGCTTTTCGTCGCCCAGTTGCTCCGGCAGGACCGCCCCACCTGCCTGGTCCTCACCATGGCCGACGAGTTGGCGGCCCGTGGCGGGCATCTCGATCTGCCCCAGCTGGAGGCCGCACTCGGCATCCCCGTGGTCGCGGTGGTGGGCCACAAGGGGCGCGGGATCGGGCAGCTACGCGAACTGCTCGCGCGGCCGGAAAGCTGGAGCCGGCCACCGCTGCCACCCCCCGAGGCGGCCGCGGATCGAGCCGCCTGGGCGGATTCGGTGCTCTCCAGCGCGCTGCGAAAGCGTCCGGGGGTGCACCGAATCAGCGAGGCGCTCGACCGTGTGTTCCTACACCCGGTGCTGGGCAGCGCGATCTTCGCGCTGGTGATGCTGGTCTTCTTCCAGCTGATCTTCCGCTGGGCGATTCCGGCCATGAACCTGCTCGACCAGGCGCTGGGGGCTGCATCGGCGGCGGCGCGGGCCGCGCTGGGCAGCGGCCTGGTGGGCGATTTTCTGGTCGACGGCGTGCTGGCCGGCGTCGGCGCCGTAGTGGTCTTCCTGCCCCAGATCGGCCTGCTGTTCGCGGTCCTCTACCTGCTCGAGGATGTGGGTTACATGGCGCGGGCCGCCTTCGTGATCGACCGCGTGATGGGGCACGCCGGCCTCGAGGGACGCGCTTTCGTGGCCCTGCTCTCCTCCTACGCGTGTGCGGTGCCCGGCATCATGGCCACGCGCAGCATCCCCTCCCCCCGCGACCGGCTCGTCACCATCCTGGTGGCCCCCTTGATGACCTGTTCGGCGCGCCTCCCCGTCTACGCGCTGCTGATCGCGGCCTTCGTTCCCGCGGTGTCGGTGCTCGGTGGACTCGGCGTGCAGGGCCTGGTGCTGCTCGCCCTCTACGTGATGGGTGCGTTGGCCGCGCTGCTGGCAGCCATGCTGCTGCGCAAACTGCTGGTGCGCGGGGAGACGCTGCCCTTCACGCTCGAGTTGCCCCCGTACCGGCTCCCCACGCTGCGCGTCTGGAGCCTGCAGGTCTGGGGTTCGTTGTGGAGTTTCCTGCGGCGCGCGGGCAGCATCATCCTGGTCGCCAGCATCGTGCTCTGGTTCCTGCTCAGCTTTCCCCGCGTCGAAGCCCCCAGCGGGCTGCCGGAAGCAGAAGCCCGCAGCTACGCGCTCGAGCACAGCCTGGCGGGGCGCGCGGGCCACGCCCTGGCCCCCGTCTTCGAGCCCCTGGGCTTCGACTGGAAGATCACCCTGGGCCTGCTGGCCAGCTTTGCGGCCCGCGAGGTGATGGTCTCCACGCTGGCCCAGATCTATGCCACCGAGCAGCAGGGCCGGCCGCTGCGCGAAGCGCTGCGCGACGATGTCGATCCCGTCAGTGGGCGCCCGGTCTTCACGCCCGCCACCGTGGCCTCGCTGCTCGTCTTCTTCGTCTTCGCCCTGCAATGTCTCTCCACCTTGGCGGTGATGCGCCGAGAAACCAACTCCTGGCGCTGGCCGGCTTTCGCGCTCGGGTACCTGTTCGCGCTCGCCTACACGGCCAGCTTCGCGACCTACACGCTGGTCTCGGCGCTGGGCCGAAGCTAAGCGCGGGCTCACGCGCCGGACCGATCGCGGGGCGTGCGCGCGGGCGGAGGCCGCTACCCTCCCCCCATGCCCTCGCGCGCGCCGGTCGCCTGCGCCCTGTTGCTGCTCGTGCTGGGCGGCGCGGCATGCGTGAGCCAGGCCGTTCGCCGCAACGTGCTTCAGGGGGATACGCTCACCGTCTTCCTGCGCAGCTACAGCCAGTGGGGATCGCCGGTCGCCCAGGAGTACGACCAACCCGTCACCATCTCTGCGGTGCGGCTGGCCCACATCCTCTCGCGGTTGGACATCCGCACGCCCGTGGAAGACGGCAACGAGCGCCTGCCCGCCATCCCCACCGAGTTCCTCTACCCCGTGGCCGACGCCATGACGAAAGCCCTCTCCGAGGCGACGTCTGACGAGCAGGTGGTGGTGATGGCGATCCGGCGCACCAAGAACTTCTACCTCTTCGACCGCAAACACCTCACCAGTCTGCTCGCCTACGTTCGAGGCGATCATCTCTTCATTCACCTCTCCCGCAGCGACTGGGAGATTCCGCCGCGCCGCAAGGACAAGCTCCCGGAGCCCTACGTGGGCGACCACCCCATGCCGTTCCGCATCTACCCGGGAACCGCGATGGCGCAGATCGACGCGCAGAGCGTGGCGGTGGACTGGCGGGACCCCATCTTCCGAGAGCCGACGCGCACACAGATCACCCCCGGCGGCGAGGTGGTGCGCAGGACCATCCTGATGGAGAGCCCCCGCAGCGACTGGGAGGAAGACGGCCCGCAGGGAAGCGCCCCCAAGTTGGAGGAACTTTCCCCCGATCAGCTGCGCGAACTCGCGGATCTCGAGGAGGGGCGCCGGCGCGGGCTCATCGATGAAGCCGGCTACCGCTCCCAGCGAGACCAGATCCTCGGGCGCCAGTAAGTAACACGCCCTGGGGCTTTCGCCCGCGTGCCCGGCAGCCGATAGGCAAGAGGATTTTCCGCAAAGGGACCGAGACCCATGAGCATCCTTCTGGAGATCTTCAGCGTCGCGGTGCTCGCGCTGCTGGTGGCGCGCCTGGTCGGCGAACCCTGGCGCGCCCGCGCGTTCAATGTCCTCAAGGTCTATCTCACGGTGCGCATGGTCTGGCTGCTGCTGCTGTGGCAGGTGGACGACGGCTCCGGCGCGCGTTTACCCGCCTGGAACCTGATCCTCGACCAACTCGGGCGCATCGACGCCGGGGTCTTTTGGACCTTCGCGGCCATCGGCGCCGCGATCCGCTTCCTGGGCGTATTGGCCTCCATGTACCGCTGGCTACTGGTGCTGCGCGGCCAGCGGATCGACCTGCCCTTCTGGCACATCCTGGGCGCGTTCCTGATCGGGCGCGCGATCGGATTCTTCCTGCCCAGCACCGCGGGCCTCGACGCCTACAAGCTCTACGATGCCGCGCGCTTCAGCGGGCGCACGGTCGAAGTCACCGCGGGCACGGTGCTCGAGAAGGTGCTCGGCGTCACCGGCATCTTCCTCACCTACCTGGTGGCGCTGCCCTTCGGGATATCGATCTTCGGCGACAACGCGCTGCTGGTGGCCTCCATCACGGTGCCCATGGCGGTGGGGATCATCGGAGCGCTGCTGTCGGTGCTGTGGTTCCCGGGCCTCGTGCAGTGGGGGATCGAGAACCTTCCGCTGCCCGGCAAGGCCCAGCTCCGGGGCGTGGTGACGCGCATCTCCCAGGCCACCGCGGCCTACCGGGACAAGAAGCGCCTGGTCTTGACGATGCTGCTGATGAGCTTCTTCGTGCACTTCTTCACCGCCGCGATGTACTTCTTCATGGCCATCGCGGTGGGCGCGAGCATGGAGCTGGCCTTCTGGCCGGTGGTCTTCGGCTCCTCGATCCAGATCTTCGCCACCGTGATCGGCCCGACCATCGGGGGCATTGGAATCCGGGAAGCCGCCCAGGTCCTCACGCTTGGCAGCCTGCTGGGCCTCAGTGTCGCCGCGGTCTCCGCGACCCTGGGCTTCTGGGTGGGCGAGGTCCCCACCCTCTTCGGCTTCCTCTTCTGGTTGGCCCGCGGCAAGGACTACCGCCCCGCCTACTGCCGGGTGGAGGGCGTGCAGGTCGACTACGAGCAGGCCGCGAAGGCTGCCGCCCAACTGCAGACCGAGGAGGAGCGCGCCGCGCTCCCCTCGTCGGTGCCGCTGGGCCAGCGTCTGTCGCTGTCCGCGCGCCTGGGCCTGGGCACGGGCGTGCTCGCCGGCATTCTGGTCGGCGCCGCCGAAGCGTTGCTGATCGGAATGGGCGGCCTGGGGGGCGATGCCCAGGTGCTCTGGTACGGCCCGCTCGCCTACGCGATCTGCCTGGGGGGCCTGGGACTCCTGGGAGGTGCGGCGCTGGCCGTGCTGCCCATGGACCTCGACGAGATCCGCGGCTGGACGCCGTCCCTGGCCCTGATCGGAACACTGATTCCCATGGGCCTGTTCATCGTGGTGTTCCGCTTGCGGAGGGACGTGTACCTCGAGCAGATGCCACCGCTGCCCGTGCTCGGGGTCGTGCTCGCCGGCTTCGGCGCCCTCGCGTTACTGCTCTTCTTCGCGGGACCCCGACTGTTCCGGGGCTTTGCGGGACGACTCGTGCGACCGGGCTTCGCGCTGGCCCTGCTCGTCACCGTCACGCTCACCGGCGCGGTGGCCGCGCGGATCGTGGCTCCCGGCGGCAGCGGGCGCGGCGCGCCGGAAGCCATCCCCCAAGCCCTGCGCGAGCGCCCCAACTTGATCCTGATCATGGTCGACACGCTGCGCGCCGATCACCTCTCCTGTTACGGAGGCGCCATCCCCACCCCCAACCTCTGCTCCCTCGCCGAGGACGGTGGCTGGCGGCTCGAGGGCTTCGCGCACGCCTCCTGGACGAAACCCGCCACCGCGAGCCTGCTGAGTTCCCTGCTCCCCAGCAGCCACGGCGTGATGTCCAAGCCCGCGCGCCTGGGCGAGGACGTGGAACTCGTCTCCGAGGTCCTGCAGGAGGGGGGTTACGCGACCGGTGGCATCGTCTCCAACATCAATCTGGCCGAGAGCTTCGGCTTCGACCAGGGCTACGACGAGTACCACTACCTGGGACCCGACTACCTATGGGGCGCCGAGGAATCCTCCTCGAAACTGATCCTCTACCAGCTGAGTCGCACCGTCTTCTTCAAGTTCGTGCCGGGGCTGCGGCCCAGTGACTTCTACCAGCCCGCGGAGGTGGTGAACGAAGTCGCGCTGGATTTCCTGGAGCGGCACCGCGAGGCGCGCTTCTTCCTCTTCCTCCACTACATGGACCCCCACGACCCCTACTTCGAACACCCCTTCGACGGCAGCGGGATCGCGCGCGCCGCCAACCAACACCCCGACCCCGAGGCGGCTGGGGAGATGCGGCGCCTCTACGCGGAGGAGATCGCCTACCTGGACACGCAGGTGGGGGGGTTGCTCGACGCGCTGCGCGCACGCGGTCTCTACGACGACAGCCTGATCGTTTTGGTCGCGGACCACGGCGAGGAGTTCCAGGAACACGGTGGCTGGTGGCACGGCACCACCCTCTACGACGAGCAGATCCGAGTACCCTTCCTCCTCAAGTGGCCCGCATCGCAGGCTCCCGCCGGCGCCCCGGTGCCCGCCCAAGCCCGCATTCTCGACGTGGCCCCCACCCTGATCGCGCGCGGTGGGTCGAAGCTTCCGGAAGCCATGCAGGGCATCGACCTGCTCGACAAGCTGGGCGCGCGCTCGGAGCTGGAGCGCATGGTCTTCGCGGAAGAAGACCACGAAGGCAACGTGATGCGCGCGCTGCGCACCGAGCACTGGAAGCTCATCGAGGCGGCTCCGGACGGCCCGCGCGGCCTGCCGGAGTTGGCACTCTTCCACCTGGCCTCGGACCCCGGAGAGACCCACAGCGAGCACGCAGAATCCTCCTGGGTGGTGGACGAGCTTCGCGCTCACGCCGACGCCCAGGAGCAACTGGCCCGCGGCGCGGCCGTGGAAGGCGGCGGCTCGGTGGAGCTCTCCGACACCGAGCGCCAGACGCTCTGCGCGCTCGGCTACCTGGACTGCGACGAAGAGTAACGGGCGCTTCGCTCTAGAGGAGCCGGCCGTCGGCGCTCACGTGGCTGCGCTCCATGGCGAGCAGGCGCGCCTTGAGTTCGCGACCGCCCCCGTAGCCCCCCAGCGAGCCATCGCTCGACACCACCCGGTGACAGGGCACCACCAACGAGACGGGGTTCGCGCCATTGGCCGCGCCCACGGCGCGTAATGCGGTGGGGCGGCGCACCGCCCGAGCCACTTGCGCGTAACTGCGAGTATCGCCGAAGGGGATCTCGCGCAACGCCTGCCAGACCTCGCACTGGAAGGGAGTACCGCGGAGGTCCAGGGCCAGCTCGAAGGCCCTCGTCGTACCTTCCAAGTAGGAAAGGATCTGCTCTACGACGGACTGGTTGGCGGCGATGTCCTCCGCGACCTGCGCGCTTGGAAAGTGCTTGGCGAGGTGGCCCTCGAGCCCCCGGCCGCTGGCGTGGGGGAGCGCCACGTAGGCGAGGCCCAACTCCGTCGAAGCCACCCCCAGGCTCCCGATCGGAGAATCGAAGCGCGTCGTGTAGACGGTCGACAATTCGGCCATGAGTCGTCACGATACCACTCCCGGCGGCAAGGGCGCTCGCATTCGGCGGCGTCCGGCGCATCGGCTGAGACCCGGCCCCAAGACGCAGGGAGGTAGAGCGTGGCGACCCTGCTGGTCACTGGTGGCGCAGGCTACGTGGGCTCCCACGCGTTGCGCGCGCTGCGCGGGGCGGGGCACGCGGTTGTCGTCCTCGACGATCTGCGCGCGGGCCACGCCTTCCTGGCGGGCGATGCGCCGCTGGTCCGCTGCGATGTCGCGGACGCTGCGGGCGTCGCAGCGGTGTTTCGGGAGCACGGGCCCTTCGAGGGCGTGCTGCACTTCGCGGCCAGCCTGAGCGTGCCCGAATCCGTCGAGAAACCCCTCCTCTACTACCGGAACAACGTGGCGGGCTCCGCGGTGTTGCTGGACACGGCACTAGCGCACGGGGTGGGCGCCTTCCTGCTCTCCTCCAGTTGCGCGGTCTACGGGATCCCAGAGCGCGTCCCCATCCACGAGCGGATGCCGCTCGCTCCCATTCACCCCTACGGGGCCTCGAAGCAGATGGTGGAACGCATCCTGGCCGATGCCGAAGCCGCCCACGGCCTGCGCTGGGCGGCGCTCCGCTACTTCAATGCCGCGGGCGCCGACCCCGAGGGTGGCATCGGGGAATGCCACGAGCCCGAGATCCACTTGATTCCCAGCGCCCTCGAGGCCGCGGCCGGCCTCCGCGAGGCCCTCACGCTCTTCGGCACCGACTACCCCACGCCCGATGGCAGCTGTATCCGCGACTACATCCACGTCTGCGACCTCGCCGACGCCCACGTGCTCGCCATGGAGGCCCTGCTCGCCGGGCGCTCGCTGGGGCCACGCAACCTGGGCACGGGCAAGGGCCACAGCAATCGCGAGGTGTTGGACTGCGTGGCGACGGTGACCGGCAAGACACTGGCGGTCCGCGAAGCGGGTCGGCGAGCCGGCGATCCCGCGGAACTCGTCGCGGACGCCTCGGAATTTCGCGAGGACTTCTCGTGGGCGCCGCGCCATTCGGATCTCGAGACGATCGTCGCCACCGCGTGGCGGTGGTTGCGGGAGTGGCGTCAGCTCTAGGAGTCCGCGCGATGCGCCTGCAGCCGGGTCTCCAGGGCGTCGAGGATCTCCGCCTCCAGACAGCGCGACTCCAGGGCGTCGATCTCCATCACGCCAGTGGGGCTGGTGACGTTGATCTCCGTCAGGTAGCCCCCGATCACGTCGATGCCCACGAAGAAGAGCCCTTCCTCTCGCAGTTTCGGCGCCAGGCGTTCCACGATGCGCCGGTCCGCGGTGTCGAGCTTCGAGGGCTGCGCGACGCCGCCCGCGTGGAAGTTCGCACGGGTCTCGCCCGGCGGCGGCACCCGCAACACCGCGCCGATGGGACGTCCCTCGAGCAACAGGATGCGCTTGTCGCCCTGCCGGATCTCCGGCAGGTAGCGCTGGGCCATCACCGGCTGGCTGCCACCGCGGGTGGACTGCTCGAGGACCGCGGCGAGGTTCCGGTCCTCCCCGCTCAGGTGGAAGATCCCCGCCCCTCCGCAGCCGTCTAGCGGCTTCACGATCATCTCGCCGCCCTGCGCCTCGAGAAAGTCCCGCAGTTCCGGAATCGAAGCCGTGACGCAAGTGGGCGCCATCAGGTCGGGGAAGAGAAGCGCGAAGAGCTTCTCGTTGAAGCTCAGGATGGCCTCCGGCCGGTTGACCACCAGGCTGCGGCGACACAGTGTGAGGATCTGGGTGGCGGTCACGTAGGCGGCGTCCACCGGGGGATCCACGCGCTGCAGGACCCCGTCCACCTGCGTCTCCAGCGAGAGCGTGCGAGGCTCCCCGGCCTCGAAATGCGCTCCCACCTCGCGCTGCAGCTCGACGGGGGTGGCACACGCCACGGGTTCCCCGTCGCGTACGCCCAGCGAGTCCGGGGGAACGAACCAGACGCGGTGCCCGCGGCCCTGGGCTTCCAGCATGAGTGCAAAAGTCGTGTCCACGC
The DNA here is from genome assembly GCA_013215615.1 of Myxococcales bacterium. GTDB lineage: Bacteria > Myxococcota_A > UBA9160 > UBA9160 > SMWR01 > JABSQX01. Next base: position 37,811 of record JABSQX010000007.1, read on the forward strand.
GGACGTCGATGGACTCCAGGGGATCCATGACGAACGCCAGGTCGAGCGGGGCGTCGGACATTCCAGTGAACTCCTCTTTCATCCGAAGCGGTAGCGCAGGAGGCTCGCCGTCGGCTACGGTCGATCGAGTCCCCGGAGTGAGGATGAAGTCGAAGCCTNCCCGCGGGTCCGGAATGGCNCGTTTTCTCGGCCGCTTCGTAGCGCTTGCGCTGGTGGCCGNTTTCGGNGCCGCCGCGGCCTTNTATCTGGTNTTCCTGCGGGATCTTCCCGCCCTGGACCNCATCTCCGACTACGAGCCCGCGCTGGCGAGCCAGCTGCTCGACCGCCACGGTCGCCCCATCGGCAGTTTCTACCGGGAACGCCGCAGCACCATCGCGCTGGAGGCCATCCCCAGGCGCGTGGTGGACGCCTTCGTGGCCGCGGAAGACGCCTCCTTCTTCGAACACCAGGGCATCGACTTCCAGGCCATTCTGCGGGCGCTGTGGTCGAACTTCCGCGACCCCGAGAGCCGGCGGCAGGGCGCCAGCACCATCACCCAGCAGACGGTGAAGACGCTGTTGCTGACACCGGAACGCACCTACCGGCGCAAGATCCGAGAAATGATCCTGGCCCGCAGGCTCGAGGAGCGCTTCAGCAAGCAGGAGATCCTCTTCCTCTACCTGAACCAGATCTACTTCGGCCACGGCGCCTACGGGCTGCGGGAGGCGGCCCGCAGCTACTTCGACAAGAGCGTCCAGGAACTCGACCTCTCCGAGATCGCCATGCTGGCGGGCCTCCCCAAGGCCCCCAGCAAGTTCTCCCCCTTCCGCAACCCCAGCCGGGCCGAGGAGCGACGCCTCTACGTGTTGGGGCGCATGCGGGCCGAGAAGTTCATCGATAAAGCCAGCCTGCAAGAGGCGCTCGAAAATCCGCCCCAACTCGTCGCGGAGCCCCGGGACGCCGTCTACAGCGCGGCCTCCGCGTACTTCAACGAGCAGGTGCGGCGCTATCTCTTCGACGCGCTGGGGGGCAAGACGGTGTTGGAGGGTGGGCTACGCGTAGAGACCACGCTGGACGCCGACCTGCAACGCGCCGCAGTCGACGCGGTTCGCCGCGGTGTGGAGGCCCTCGACGCACGCCAGGGCTACCGGGGTGCAGCGGGACACGTCGAGCCGCAAGCGATGGAGGTGGAAATCCTTCGCGTGGCAGAGGCCAACGGGCTCGTGTTCCCCGAAGCCGACGCCGAACCCGACTCGACGCCCCTCGAGCTCGCCCGCGCGCGCTTCGACAAGGTGGGGGTGCTCGAAGCGGTCGTGACCGGCGTGGACCCGGCCTCGGACAGCGCGAACGTGGCCCTGGCGCCCGGGCTCGAGGCCGTCTTCCACCTCTCCGACGCGCGCTGGCTACAAGC
>JABSQX010000070.1 GCA_013215615.1 Myxococcales bacterium
GTGACGAGACCATCTACGGGCCGGAGTTCACCATACGCTTCAACCAGCACCGCTCCGCGCAGATCATGGCGATTCCCGCGCCCGGCGTGAGTGACGGCCAGGGCATGGCGCTGCTCGAAGAGGTCTTCCGGGAAACCATGCCCGGCAGCATGGACTACAACTACATGGGGATGTCCTTCCAGACCAAGGAAGCGGCCGCGGGCGTGTCCCCCGCGCTCATCTTCGGCTTCTCGCTGCTGGTGGTCTTCCTGATCCTGGCCGCCCAGTACGAGAGTTGGGCGCTTCCCTGGAGCGTGTTGCTCACGACGCCCATCGCGGTCATGGGCGCGTTCATGATGATCGCGCTGCGGGGCTTCAACAACGACGTCTACACCCAGATCGGCCTGGTGATGCTGATCGGCCTGGCGGCAAAGAACGCCATCCTGATCGTGGAGTTCGCCCGTGTCCGCCTCTCCGAGGGCGAGTCCATCACCGACGCGGCACTGGACGCTGCGCGCCAGCGCTTGCGCCCGATCCTGATGACCGCCATCGCCTTCATCCTGGGAGTCCTCCCCCTGGTGACCGCCTCGGGCTCCGGGGCGGAATCGCGACAGATCCTGGGCTCCACGGTGATGGGAGGCATGCTGGCGGCCACCTTCCTCTCGATTTTCCTGGTGCCCGCAACCTTCGCGCTGGTGGAACGATTGAGTGGCGGCGGCGCTCACAACGAGACCCCGCCGGAAACCGGAGCCGGTTCGTGAAGCGCATCCTGTGCGTGAGCCTGCTGCTGTTCACGGCCTGCGCGGTGGGGCCCGGCTACGAGCGGCCGGAAATGGAAGTCCCCGAGCGCTTCCGGGCCAGCGTCGAGCCTGAAGCCGCGGCTTCCTTCGCGGACCTGGCCTGGTGGGAACTCTTCAGAGATCCGGTGTTGCGGGGCCTCATCGCAAGCAGTCTCGAGGGCAACCTGGATCTCCAAATCGCCGTGCAGCGCAGCGAACAGGCCCGGCAACAGGTGGGCGCCACGCGTTCCGCGCTCCTCCCCCAGATCGGCTACCAGGGTTCGGCGCGCCGCTCCAAGTACCCCATCAACCGCCTCAACGAATCGCAGCAACGCTTCAACTCCTTCCTCGGCGCACTCGATTTCGCCTGGGAGATCGACCTCTGGGGACGCATCCGGCGTGCCGGCCAGGCAGCGCGCGCGGAGATGCTGGCCAGCGAAGCGGGCCAGCGGGGCGTCCTACTCTCTTTGGTGTCGCAGGTGGCGACCCTCTACTTTCAGCTCCTCGAACTGGACGCGGAACTGCGCATCGCCGAAGAGGCCCGTGAAACTTTTCAGGAAACGCTGGATCTCTTCACCCGCCGCTACGAAGCGGGTGTGGCCTCGAAGCTCGAAGTCAGCCGGGCCGCCGCCGCGCGCGCGCAGGCCGAGTCCTGGGTGCCCCAGATCCTCATGGCCATCGTGGCGGTCGAAAATCAGCTCAGCGTCCTGCAGGGACGGATCCCCGGCCCCATCCCCCGCGGCGCCAAGCTTGCCGAGCAGCACCTGCCCGAGATCCCTCCGGGTCTTCCCTCTCAGCTGCTCGAGCGGCGACCCGACATCGAAAGCGCCGAGCAGTCGTTGGTCGCGGCGAATGCAGAAATCGGGGTGGCAGTCGGCAACTTCCTTCCGCGAATCGGGCTCAGTGCGCTTTGGGGCGGAGCCAGCCATGACCTGAGCGATCTCACCAAGGGCTCGTCGAGCATCTGGAACCTGGCGGGGGAAATGGCGGGGCCCCTTTTCCAGGGGGGCTTCCTGCTCGCGCAGTACAAGGCACAGCGCGCCGTCTGGGAGGAGGCCAAGGCGAATTACGAACGGACGGCGCTGATCGCCTTCGCCGAGGTGTCCGACACGCTCACCGCGCGTCAACGACTCGCCGAGGAGCGCCGTGCCCAGAGCGTCCGGAGCGAGCAGCTCCAAATCTCCGTAAAACTCTCGCTGGCCCGCTACCGACAGGGCCTCGCGAACTACTTCGAGGTCCTCGAGGCCGAGCAGGATCTCTTCCCCGCCCGGCTCGATCTCGCCCAAACCCGCTTCGAGGAACTCGTGTCGGTGGTCGATCTCTACCGGGCCTTGGGGGGAGGCTGGGAGCTGGGCCTGCAGTGGCAACAGGAATCCCAGCAACAGGCCGGGTCGGAGCGCCCCGATCCTGAGGAGGAGAGCAGCGGCTCTCCCTAGGCACTATGCTGGGGCTCCTTTTTTCCGCGCATCGCGTTCGGAGGCATCATGTCGCGTCTCGCAATTCTCGCCTTCTTTTCTCTCTTCCCGGCGTTGGCCGCCGCGCACCCCGATCACCTGGGCAGCCAACCCACGAGCCTCGGCCACCTCCTCACGGATCCCTTCCACATCGGTGTGACCTTGGTGGTCAGCCTCCCGCTGGTCTGGCTCGTCCGGCGCCTGCGGCGGCGATCGAGCGAAGGCGCCTAGCATCGCCTCGGCTCCTTGCGGCTCGACCCCGGGTGCGCCGGGCTAAACTCGATGGATGCGGTCCCGCCAGGTCTTGCGTCGCTGCACCCGGCTGCTGATCGCATTCAGCCTGCCGCTCGCGGCGCCAGCAACGGCCCTCGACTGCCGGAGCGGCGAGGGGGCCGTGGTCGTTGCGGAGGACAACGGCTCCTTCCTCTGCAAGCCCGACGGGACGGGGGACTTCCCAGCCGTCCTCTACAACCACGGCGGCCTGGGTCTCGCGGTAGGCGGCGATCTGGAAGGAACCTGCCGGGCCCTGGCCGGTGCCGGTTACCTGGCCTCGGTGCCGCTGCGCGCAGATCCGCCCGAAAAGAACCTTCCCGCCCACCAGCAGGAGGTGCTCGACGCCTTCGACAGCCTTCACGGGAGAACCGACGTGGATCCCGACCGCGTAGCGGTGATGGGATTCTCGCGCGGCGGCCTGTTGAGCCTCGGGGTCGCGCTGGATCGTCCTGGGACGGTGGCCGCAACGGTCCTGATGGCCCCGGCACCGGGCAACGGCTACCTCCAGCAGCTCCTAGAGGATGTCTCCCCGATCGCGGCCCCGATGTTGATCCAGGTGGCCGCCCACGACACCGTGAGCGCCGACCACGTCCTCTACGCCGGCGAGGTTGCCAGCGCCCTGCAGGCCGAGAGCAAGACCTACACCCACACGTTGCTCGACGCCTATCCCTTCCCGGGCTGTACGGGCTGCGACGGCCACGACGTCTTCCAGGTAGTGGACGACGAATTCACCGACTACTGGTGCGAGGTGAGGGAGTTTCTCGCGCTACAGCTCGCCGAAGCGCCCGGGGTACCCGCCGTTTCCGCGCGGGGCCGGCTCTGGGCCGCGGCGCTGCTCGCCGGGGCAGGCGCGCTGGCACTTTCGCGCCGGCGAGCACGCACATAACGCGAAACCCCCCAACGCGCGCAGCCCGGGGATTTCGCTAGCGTGAGGCTCCACCCCGGGGAGGCGCCGTGATAGCCGCCGTTCTCGCAGAACACGACCAGGCGAGGCAGGCCGAGGGCCCCGCGCGGGACCCGCAGAGCCTGCGATGATCGATTTCGCGCTGGGAGATGAACTCGAACTGGTGCGCGCCACCGCCCGCGACTTCGCGACCGACCAGCTGCGCGGCGCGCTCCGGGATCACGAAAGCCAGCGCGAACTAGCCGCGGACGTCCACCAGCGCTTCGCGGAAATTGGCTTTGCGACGCTCGAGTGGCCGGAGGGGCTGGGGGGAAGCGACCTGGGCTCCCTGGCCCGCTGCGTGGTCGCCGAAGAGTTGGCGGCCGGCTGCCCTGGGGCGGCCCTGGCCCTGGACCCCCTAGGTCCCGCCCTCTACCCGCTCCTCGAGTTGGGAGGAAGCGCCGCACTCCAGGACTTCGCGTTGCCGTTGCTGACGACGCCGGGAGCCCGGGCGCTGCTCGTCTGGACCGGCTCGGGGAGCCGCGCTCGACTCGAGGAAAGCGGGGGAAGCGTCACCGGCCAGGTGCCCTGGGTGCCCGCGGACCGCGTCGACCTGCTGGTGGGACTCGACGAAACGGGCGCCTGGGCGATCTCCGAAGGAATCGCGACCACCCGAGTGCGCGGTGCGGGGCTCCGCGCCGCGGGGGCTTCGTCGCTGCAGATCGAGAACGCCCCGCTGCGCGCGCACTGGCGTGAACCCGCGGCCGCCGCGCGAGCCCTCGCCCGCGCGCGACTCTACAGCGCCGCCCTGCTGGTCGGCGTGATGCGCGAAGCCGCCGAGTTCTCCCGCGACTACGCGCAGCAGCGCACCGCTTTCGGGCGCCCCATCGCCCACCACCAGGCCCTGGCCTTCTTGATCGCCGACATGGCCGCGGCGGTCGACAGCGCTCGCCTGCTGCTGTGGGACGCCGCCCTCGCGCTCGACGCGGGAGAAGGCGCCGAGGAGCGCTGCGCGGGCGCCTTCCTCGAGGCCAGCGAACAGGCGCTCTTCGTCACCCCCAACGCGCTGCAGATCCTGGGCGGCCACGGCTTCATGCAGGATTACCCGGTCGAGAAATCGATGCGCGAGGCCCGCACACTCTCGCTGTCATGGGGCGGCGTGGACGCTGCCCGCGAATGCGGGGGACGGGAGATCCTCGAACACACCCAACCCCTGGCCCTGCTCGCGGAGGGCGGCTGATGGACCTCTCCCTCGACGCCCCGCTGCGCGAACGCCTCGCCGGCATCCGCGCGCTGGGTGCCGGCCAGATCCGCCCGCTGGGCCTCGAGGCGGATCGCCTGGGGCGCCCCACGCCGCCGGACCACGATTTCTTCAAGCTGCTCGTCGAGCGGGGGCAGGGGCGAACGCGCTGGAAGGGCGAAGAAGCCGACGACTCCAAGGTCCGGGAAGCCGGCGCCCAGGTAGGCGACTCCCGGAGTTTTCTCTGCGTCTCCGAGGAGATGTCCTACTGGGACCGCGGGGTGGCGGTCTCCTTCCCCGGGCCGGGCCTGGGCGAGCCGCCGCTGCTCTCCATGGGTACCCCCGAACAGCGTCGACGCTTCCTCGGCCCCTTCCTCGAACCCGACCGGCCGCGCTGGGGTTCCTTCGCGATGACCGAACCCAGCGCCGGCTCCGACGTCGCGGGCATTCGCGCCACGGCGCGGAAGCAGGGCGACCACTGGATTCTCGACGGCGACAAGTCCTTCGCGGCCAACGCCAGCCGCGCCGACTGGATCGTGGTCTGGGCCAGCGTGGACACGAAGCTGGGACGCGAGGGACACCGGGCCTTCGTGGTGGAGCGCGGCACAGACGGGCTCGGCGACTTCTCGGTCGAGCGCAAGATGGGCCTCAAGGCCTACGAATCCACCTCCTTCACCCTGCGCGAATGCCGCGTTCCCGCCGCCAACTTGCTGGGCGGCGAAGCCCACTACGCGCAACGGGCGGGCTTCAAGGGGGCCATGCGCTCCTTCAATGCCACGCGCCCGATGGTGGCCGTAATGGCCGTGGGCATTGGGCGCGCAGCCCTCGACGAGTCCCTGGCCTTCGCGCGCGAGCACGACCTGGGCGACGACCCACGCGTACGCGACCGCCTCGAACGCTGCCGCCGGAAGCTGCGCGCGGCGCGGCTGTTGTGCTGGCGCGCCGCCTGGCTCGCCGACCACGGCCAGCCCAACATCCTCGAGGCGTCCATGTCCAAGGCGGTGGCGCCGGTGGCAGCCTTGGAGGCCGCCAGCCTGGGCATGGAATTGCTCGGCGAGGTGGGCGCGCGCGGCGACCACCTGATCGAGAAGCTCTTCCGCGACGTGAAGGCCATGGACATCGTGGAGGGCACCGGTCAGATCCAGCGCATCCTCATGGCGCGACACCTCGTGGGCCTGCCCCGCGACTGAGAGGAGTTCCCGTGCCCGAGCCCGCCGTCCTCTACGAAGTGCACGATCACGTCGCGACCCTCACCCTGAACCGGCCCGACAACCGCAACTCCATGACGCCCGACGTGCTGGCCGGTCTCGCCGATGCGGTGACGCGCGCGCGCAACGACGCGGAGCTGCGCTGCCTGGTGGTGACGGGCCGTGGCAAGAGCTTCTGTGCCGGCGCCGATTTCAAACAGCAGCGGGCCCCCTCCGCCGGCGAGGACGGCTACCAGGCCCCCCAGGAGCGCAGCTACGCGATGTACGCACCCTTCCTGTCGCTGCTCGAGATCGAGGTCCCGGTGATCGCCGCCATGCAGGGGCACGCCATCGGGGGCGGGCTGGGGCTCGCGGTGGTCTGCGACCTGCGGGTCGCCAACCGGGAGGCCCGCTACGGGGCCAACTTCGTTCGACTGGGCCTGCACCCGGGCATGTCCACCACCTACCTGCTGCCGCGCCTGATGGGCGTGCCGCGCGCCGTGGAGTTCCTGCTCACCGGTCGCATCGTGAGCGGCGCAGAAGCCGCCGAGGCCGGCCTCGTACACTACGCGGAGGCGCCGGACGATGTGCTTCCGCGTGCCCTGGCCCTCGCCGAGGAAATCCGCAGCGCCGCCCCCCTGGCGGTGCGCTGGACCAAGCGCTCCATCTACCAGGGACTCACTTGGGATCCGGCCGGTGCGGCCCGCCACGAGGCCCTCGTGCAGTCGCGTAGCATGGAGACCGAGGACTTCCGGGAGGGCGTGGCCGCCCTGCTGGGCCGCCGCGAACCCGACTTCCGGGGCCGCTGAATCTCACGAAGGGAGTTTTTCCAGTGGAAGCCCGCGAAGTCCTCTCGGTCGACGAGATCGAGCTCTCCGATCCCATGTTCTGGGCGCGCCCCCTGGCCGAGCGCGAGGGCGCGTTCCTCACGCTGCGCCGCGAGCGCCCCCTCTCCTTTCAAGCCGAGCGCGAGATTCCCGCGGAGATCGACTACCCGCAGGGACCGGGCTTCTGGGCAGTCACGAAGCACGCCGACGTGCAGCATGTGAGCCGCCACCCGGAGATCTTCTGCTCGGGCCAGGGCAGCAACATCGGCGACCTGCCGCTGCCCTTCCGCGAGTTCTTCGGCTCCATGATCAACATGGATGACCCGAGGCACTCGCGTCTGCGCCGCATCGTCTCGCGCGGCTTCACGCCGCGCATGATCGAGCGCGCGGAGGCCAGCGTGGAGCGCATGGCCGCCGCCATCATGGAGGAGGTGAGTCCGCGGGGAAGCTGTGAGTTCGTGGGGGAGATCGCGGCGCGGCTTCCGCTCGCGATCATCTGCGAAATGATGGGCATCCCCGAGAGCCAGCGCGATTTCGTGATCGAGAAGACCAACGTGATCCTCGGCTTCGGGGACCCCGAGTTCATCAGCAACGCTGCCGAGATCGGCCCCAAGCTACTCGGGGCCGGCGCGGAACTCGCGGAACTCGCGAAGGATCTCGGGCGGCACCGCCGCGAGCACCCGGGAGACGACCTCACCTCCGCACTGGTGAACGCTGCCCTCGAGGGCGAGCGCCTGGACGACCAGGAGTTCGGCTCCTTCTTCGTGCTGCTGGTGGTGGCTGGCAACGAGACCACGCGCAACGCCATCAGCCACGGCCTGATCGCACTCTGCGAACACCCCGAGCAGCGAGCGCTCTGGCAGGCCGACTTCGAGGCCCTGGCTCCCACCGCGGTGGAGGAGATCGTGCGCTGGGCGAGCCCGGTCATCCACTTCCGGCGCACTGCCACCCGGGACACCGAGATCCGCGGCCAGAAGATCCGCGAGGGCGACAAGCTGGTGATGTGGTACGGCTCCGCGAACCGCGACGAGGAGGCCTTCCCGGAGCCCTTCCGCTTCGACCTGCGCCGAGATCCCAACGAGCACGTGGGCTTCGGGGGACCGGGGCCGCACTTCTGCCTGGGCGCGCACCTGGCCCGGCGCGAGATCACCCTCACCTTCCGCGAACTCTTCCGGACGATTCCGGACATCGAAGTGGTGGGCACGCCCGAGCGCCTGCTCTCGGACTTCATCCACGGCATCAAGCGGGTGCACTGCGAGTTCACGCCGCGCACGGCCTGAACCCCCTCACGGCGCCACCCGGCGCTCAGTCCTCGCTGCGCGAAGCCTCGAGCTTCCCGGCGCCCTGCTCCGAGGCGGAGTTGGCTGCGTTCTTCTCCCGCAGTTTTCCAAGCAGGCCTTCGGGCCCCGAACGGGCGATCACGTCTCGGAACTGATCGCGGAAGTTGGCGACCAGGCTGATGCCCTCGATCACCACGTCGATGATCCTCCAGCTGCCCTTGCGATCGCGCATCCGGTAGTTGACCAGCGCGCCGTCGTTCTCGCCCCCCACGATGGAGGTCTTCACCGTCACGTCGCCGCGCGGCTCCTGGCGCTCGCCCAGTACAGCCACCTGCTCCTGCTCGTAGCGGTCGAGGCGACTCCCGTAATCGTTGGCGAGATAGCTCGTGAAAACCTCGACGAATTCCTGTTGCTGGGGCTTCGAGAAACGCTTCCAGTTTCGGGCCAGCACCAGGCGCGACATGGTGCGGAAATCGAAACGCTGCCGCGCAAGGGCCTCGAGTTCGGCGCGGCGTTCGGCGGAGGGCCGCGAGCGGTCAGCCAGCACCGCCAGCACCTCCACCACCGTCCGATCGATGACCTGCTGGGGTCCGTCGCCCGCGCCCTCCGGAGTCGATGCGATGGCCGGCGCGGGCAGCAGGAGGAGAAGCAGCAGGACCCCGCGCAGTGTCCCAGCGCGCCTACTCATCGTCTTCCTCCTCATCGAAGTAGTAGAGATCGTCGTCCAGCGCAGCGTCCTCCGCACCCCGCTCCCCGGAGCCGCGGAGCTTCCCGCTCCGGAACTGCACGTAGGCCCCACGCACCGCCGAGTAGAAGTCCAGCGCCGAGGCCCGCTCGGCGGCTACCTCCTCGAGGGTCATGGCCCGGGCGTTCACCGTGTCGATCACGAAGGCGCCGGCCAGGATCGGGAAGGAGAGGAAGAAGCTGTGAACGGCCATGAAGCTGTCCGCCAGCCGGCCCACGCCATCACGGGGGCTCGAGGGTCCGAAGAAGGGCAGTACGAGATACGGGCCCGAGGGCACCCCCCAGTAGCCGAGCGTCAGGCCGAAGTCCTCATCGTAGTTCGGCATGCCGCGCCAGGTCGCCACGTCGAAGCAGCCGCCGAGTCCGAGCAGCGAATTCGCGAAGAGGCGAAAGAAATCTTGAATGGCGTGGATGGGCTTGAGCTGCAGGATGTCGTTGCCGATTCGAACGGGCATCGTGAGATTCTCGAAGACGTGGGAGATGCACTTCTGTCCGGGCTCGGGGATCAGAAAATTCCATCCCCGACCCACCGGTTCGAGGAGGTACTCGTCGAGTTCCATGTTGAACGCAAAGATGCCCCGGTTCATGGGTTCCCAGGGGTCCCAGACCAACGTCTCGGGCTCGCTCACCGACTCGGAAGCATCCGCGGCCGAGGCGGGCGCAGACCACGAAATTACCGCGGCCACCAGCATCAGGCAGGCCCAGGCGCCCCCCGCCCTCCAGCGCCCACCCATGCGAGCCGGGGACGCCAGGCCCATCAGTCGTTCTCGATCCCCGAGTCGTGGACGAATCTGCCGATCAGCCGTTCGATGGAGAGCGCGCTCTCCGTGTACGCGATCTCTTCACCGGAGACCAGCAATTCTTCCTCGGCGCCGGGCTCCAGCGCGATGAACTGATCGCCCAACAGGCCGGCGGTGCGGATCCCCGCCGAGCTGTCGACGGGAAGTTCCAAGGCCTCGTCCACGTCCAGCGTGACCCGTGCGCGCAGGAAGTCATCGAGGCGGATGGACTTCACCTGTCCCACCGTCACACCCGCCACCGCCACCGGCGCGCGGGCCTTGAGCCCCCCCACTTCGTCGAAGGAGGCATACAGGAGCAGGCCCCCACGCCCCTTGTAGGAGACGCCGCCCACCTGCAGGGAGAGGTAGCCGATGGCGGCAAGGCCGATCAGCACGAAGCTCCCCACGGCGAGATCCCTCCAGGGTGACGGTTTCATGGGTTCCCTCCTCCCTCGCTCAGACGCCCCAGAGCGCGGTGATCACGTAGTCGAAGACGAGCACGGCCACCGAAGCGGTCACGACGGTGCTCGTCGTGGCGGCACTCACGCCCGCAGCGGTGGGCTCGCTCGTGTAGCCCCGGTAGGTGGCGATGGCCCCCACCAGGGCACCAAAGACCACGGATTTCAGCAGCGTGCCCGCCACGTCGTTCCTCAGGTCGATGGACTCCTCCATGCTGGTCACGTAGGTGCCTCCGTCGAGCCCCAGCAACTCCACGCCCACCGCGTAGCCCCCGAAGAGCGCGAAGACGATGAAGAGCGCGTTCAGCATGGGCATCGCGAAGAGCATCGCCAGCGCCTTGGGGCGCACCACGAAGTCTACGGGATCGATGGACATCATGCGCAGGCCGTCCACCTGGTTGGTGGTCACCATCGAGGCAATCTCCGCCGCCATCGCCGAGCCGGCCCTCCCGGTGACGAGCAGGGCAGTGAGCACGGGCCCCAGCTCCCGTACCAACACCAGGCCCACCACGGCGCCCAGGGAGTTGGCGGCACCGAAGCGCGAGAGCGTCACGTAACCCTGCAGGCCCAGCACGGCACCCACCGTGGCGCCGGAGAGGCAGACGATGGCCACCGAGAGCACGCCCACGTCGAAGATTTCGTCCACCAGGCGCCGCAGCCTCCAGGGCGGACGCACGGCATGCGACGCCACCGTGCCCACGAAGGCCGCCATCCGCCCGAGACCCACCACCGCATCCAGACTGCGCCGGCCCAGACCCTGTACGCTGCCCTGCACGCGTCGGCCGATCATCCCGCTACCCCGCTCGCCGAGGCCGCGAAGCGTCCCGGGGCCCCGAGTTCCGCGTCGAAGAAGGCCTCGACGCGTGCGTCGCGCAAAGCGCGCAGGGTGTCCGGGCTGCCGCAGAGGGCCTCTCCATCGGCCAGGAAGACGATCGCGTCCGCCATGCGCAACGCCGAGGGCACGTGGTGGGAGGTCACCAGCAGGGTGAGGCCCAGGCGCTGGTTGAGTTCCACGAGCAGGCTCTCGACGCGCTGCACGTTCTGGGGGTCGAGGCCCGAGAAGGGCTCGTCGCAGAGTAGGATCTCGGGATCGGTGACNATGGCCCGGGCCAACGCGGCGCGGCGCAGCATGCCCCCCGAGAGTTCGCGGGGGTAGAGGTGGCCGGTCTCCCCGAGGCCCACTGCGACGAGACGGCGCTCCACCTCGCCCGCAATGTCCGCCTCCGAGAGTTCCGTGTGCTCCTGGAGCGGCAGGGCGACGTTCTCGAAGACCGTCATGGAATCGAGTAGCGCCCCCTCCTGGAAGAGCATCCCGATGTGGTCNCGGACCCGGAANAGNTNGCGCTCGCTGGCCGCCTCGATGTACGTGCCNGCGACCCGAACGCTGCCGCGATCCGGCGCCACCAACCCTCCCACCAGGCGCAGCAGGGTGCTCTTGCCGGCGCCGCTGCCCCCCATCACCACGGAGATCCGGCCACGTACGAAGGCGCACGAAAGACCGCGAAACACCACGCGGCTTCCGCGCGTCACGTGCACGTCTTCCAGACGGATCCGCTCTTCGATCTGTGCCGGCTCGTTCATCGCTGCGCGTCGCTGGCGCCCAGCTTAGCCTGCCCGGCCCGGCAAGTCGCCGCGCGCTGCATGGTCCCTGCATGCGCGCCTTCGCGCCCACCGGTACCCTCGCCCGCCGATCCCCCATGCCCGCCGGCCGCTCGACGCGACTCCGCGCTGCTGCTCGCAAGCTCTCCCGCGAGGTGGCACCGTTGCACTTCGGGGCACCGGTGAGCCACGTCTACGATCCCTTGGATTACGCGTGGCCCTGTCACGCCAGCTACCTGGCGCGCTATGGCGACTCCCCGAAGCGCGTGGTCTTCCTGGGCATGAACCCGGGCCCTTTCGGGATGGCCCAGACTGGGGTGCCCTTCGGCGAGGTGAGCGCGGTGCGCGATTTCCTCGGCATCGAGGGTCACGTGGGACGTCCCGCCCGCGAGCACCCCAAGCGCCCGGTCGAGGGCTTCGCGTGTCCGCGCAGCGAGGTCAGCGGAACGCGCCTCTGGGGGGCCA
>JABSQX010000071.1 GCA_013215615.1 Myxococcales bacterium
CCGATCCCTTCGGCGAAGAACGCATCCTGGCCGTGGAGACCGGCTACAAGAGCCAGTTCCTCGAGAATCGCCTGCGCGTCAACTTGACCGGCTTCTGGTACGACTGGGACGATCCCCAGATCTCCCAGCGCGTCGACTCCATCAACGTCACCACCAACGCGCCCAACGCCACCTCCTACGGGATCGAGGCCGAGTTGGAATGGCTCGCCACCCAAGCGCTGCTCGTCAACGCCAGCTTCGGGTGGCTCGAGAGCTACTACGACGAGCACCTGCTCAGCGCCGATTCCACGCGTCCCGAATACCCTGGCCCGACGTGTGGGTCGCTAGAAGAGCCTTGCCTGCCGATTCCCGAAGAGGTCATCGACCTCTACGACAACCGCATGCCCCGCTCCCCCCGCTTCACGGCTTCCTTCGGCGCCCAGTACACCTTCGACCTGGGCCGCTATGGCAGCCTGACGCCCCGGGTGGACTTCTACTACCGCGACTGGATCACCTTTCGGCAGTTCGGCAACGATCTCGACGAACAACCCTCGTACACCCGCACGGATGTACGCATTACCTGGCTCTCCGAGAACCAGAAACTCTGGCTCGCCTTCTGGGCCCGCAACCTCGAGGACGAGGCCGCCAAGACCAACCAAGAGATCCAGAACGACATCTACCGCGTCCACTACTACGACATGCCCTTCCGCGCGGGTTTCCAGGCGGGCTTCCAGTACTGAGCGAAGGCGCCCGCAGGGGCGCTGGTTCCTTCCACCCCGCGAAGCCCGCGTTGCAATCCGCGGGGCATGGTGAAATCATCTTCCGGACAGGGGCCGAGAGTTCGTTGGCACCACGCTGACCCGCACCGGCCCTGCGCGTAGGAGACCCGATGGAAGCGCTCATCATCGAATGCTCGCTCAACGAACAGGTCACGGTCGAGCAGAACCCCCACGTTCCGATCGCACCCAGCGAGCTCATCGCCGACGCGCTCGAAGCCGCCGAGGCGGGAGCCTCGATCCTCCACTTTCACGCCCGAGACACCGACACGGGAGACCTGCTGCACCCCGGTACGGAGTTCTACCGGGAGGTGATGCACGGCATCCGCGAGAAGAACCGCGACGTCCTCATCTATCCCACCTACGGCGCCTCTCCGACTCCCGAGGAGCGCTTCTCCCACCTGGTCGCCCTCGCCGAGGATCCGGCCGCCCAGCTGGACTTCGCGACGATCGACCCCGGTGCGGTGAACTACGCGGATTTCGACAGCGAGACCGCGACCCTCGGCTGGGACTACGTGCTCTCCGTTTCCCACGCCGAGTGTCGCTACTTCTTCGAACTCTCCGCAAAATACGGGCTGCAGTACAGCTTCACGGTCCGCGAGCTGGGACACGTACGCCACGCGCTCGCGTACCGGCAAATGGGATTGGTGACGGCCCCACTGCTCTTCAAGGTCACGATGAGCGAGAACCACGCCTGGGGGGTCCCGCCGAGCGTCGAGGGGCTGCGCATGCTCACCGAGGCGATCATCCCCGCCGACGTTCCCTATCGCTGGATGACCTACGTGGAGGGCGCCTGCCACGCCGAGCTGTGCCGCTTCGCGGTCGAGAACGGCGGCCACGTGCGCACGGGCATCGGCGACAATCCGCTCTTCGAAGGTGCCCTCTTGAACAACGCCGAGCAGGTGTCCCGGGTCGCCGCGATGGCAGCGAAGGCCGGCCGTCAGGTCGCAACACCCGGTGACACGCGCGCCCTGCTCGACAGCGCGCCGCGCAGCTAGAGCGAGGGGATTTTTCGAAACTCGCGCATCTCCAGCAGACGAGCTCCCAGGAGGAGGATTCCCGATGGCCGATACGAAATCCCAGCAGATTCGATCGCAGCTCGACCACCCCGTCATCGACTGCGACGGCCACCTCGTCGAAGTCCTGCCGCACTTTCTCGATTACCTGAAGAAGGTCGGCGGCAGCCACATGGCCGAGGCCTTCGGCGCCAGCCTGCGCGGCGGCCCCCGTTGGCTCGGGGGCGACGGAATGGATGCGGAAAAGCGTCGAGACGAGCGACGCATCCGCAGCAGCTGGTGGGCGATGCCCACCAAGAACACCCGCGATTGCGCGACCCCCATCCTCCCCCGCCTGCTCCACGAGCGCATGGAGGAGCTCGGCATGGACTTCACCGTCCTCTACCCGGGACTGGGGCTCATCCTCCCCACGACCCAAGAAGACGAGCTGCGCCAGGCGACGGTGCGCGCACTCAATCTTTACCTGGCCGACACCTACGGGGAATACGCGGATCGCATGACGACTGCCGCGGTGATCCCGATGCATACCCCGAAAGAAGCCCTCGCCGAACTCGATTACGCGATCCGCGAACTCGGCCACAAGTCGATCTCGATCCCGCCGGGTGTGTGGCGCCCGATCCCCGCCCTCCACCGCGAGCATCCCGAGGCATATCCGGATGCGGGCTGGCTCGACTGCTACGGGCTCGACAGCGAACACGACTACGACCCGGTGTGGCAGCGCTGCCAGGAGCTGGGTGTCGCCGTGACCTCCCACGGAGGCGTGGTCCCCAACATCCCCTGGCATGGGCGCTCGATTTCGAACCACATCTACAACCACGTCGGAACCCACGCCTACCAGCAAAGCCTCTTGTGCAAGGCACTCTTTCTCGGCGGCGTGGTTCGTCGTTTTCCAAAGCTCAACTTCGGCTTCCTCGAGTGCGGCGTGGGCTGGGCGTGCAACCAGTACGCCGACCTGATCGGCCACTGGGAAAAGCGCAATCGCGATGCACTCGTGAACCTCGATCCCGCCCAACTCGACCGCGAGCACTTCCTCGAACTGGTGCGCGAGTACGCCGACCGACCCATCGAGGGCGAACCCCACGAGGTGAGCGTGGGGCTGTTGGGCGGCAGCGTCGACCCGACCCAGCTCGACGAGTTCGCCGCGATCGAGGTGGAGCGGGCCGAGGATTTTGAGGAGCGTTTCACGCGCACCCTCTACTTCGGCTGCGAGGCCGACGATCCGATCACGTCCTGGGCCTTCGACACCAAGCGCAACCCCTTCGGCGCCCGCCTGCGGGCGGTCTTCAGCTCGGACATCGGGCACTGGGACGTCATCGACATGGCCGCGGTCGTGGAGGAGAGCTACGCGATGGTGGAGGAGGGTGTCATCAGCGCAGCGGACCTGCGCGCCTTCATGTTCGAAAACCCGGTCGCGCTCCACGGACGTGCCAATCCGAACTTCTTCGACGGCACGGCGGTCGAGTCCGAGGCCCGGGCGCTGCTCTCTCGCGAAGCCGGGGGCTGAGCGGAGGCCGAATCCCCTCGCCTTCTCCCAACCCGAAAGCCGCTCCGTGATCGCCGCGCGACGATCCATCCAGACGGGCGAGTTTCTGATCGCAGCCCGGACGGCGGGAAACTTCCGGAGCGCGATGCGCTCGATTCCGCGAAGGGCCGGGTGGAGAACCTCGCACGCGCTTCCTGCTACGTTTCCTGATCGGAAAACGAGGAGCCTCGGGACAGCATGCAGATCCGCTTCACCCCGGAACAGGAGAGCTGGCGCCAGGAAGTGCGAGACTTCCTCGACGCGGAACTTCCGCCCGAGATGGCCTTCGATGTCGAATTCGACGAGGACGAGGCGCTCTGGGAATTCTCCGCGGACTTCACGCGCAAGGTGGGAGCGAAGGGCTGGCTCGGTCTCAACTGGCCCACCGAATACGGTGGCTTGGGGCGCCCGCCCATCGACCGCATGATCATGTCCGAGGAGTTCGCGCACCGCGAGGCGCCCCTCTCCGGCTCCATCGGCTGGGGGCTCACGGCGGGATGCCTGCTCGCAGGAGGAAGCGACGAGCAGAAGGCCCACTGGCTCCCCCAACTGGGACGCATGGACCTGCACGTCGCCGAGGGACTCTCCGAACCCGGAGCCGGCTCGGATCTCGCTTCGCTCAAGACCACCGCTCGGCGGGACGGCGACGACTGGCTGATCGATGGCCAGAAGACCTACACGACCTGGGGGACCCATGCCGAATGGCTGCTTACCGCGGCCCGCAGCGAGCCGAACTCCTCCCGGCATCACGGGATCACGATGTTTCTCGTGCCCTACGACCTGCCCGGCGTTTCGATGTCCCCGATGCCGAACCTGGGCGGCGGAATGCAGAACCACACCTTCCTCGACCAGGTTCGCGTTCCCGCGGAGTACATGATCGGCGAGGAGGGGGGCGGCTGGAACATGATCATGAATGCCTTCTACGGGGGAGGCATCCACGCCGCTCACTCCTACTACGAGCGCTCCTTTCGGGAGGTATTGAAGCACTGCAAGCAGAGCTCACGCGGCGGGCGGCCGCTCATCGAAGACCCCCTGGTCCGCCAGCAACTGGGGCGCCTCGCGCTGATGGTGGAGCAGATGCGCATGCTCACCTACGCGAGCGTCTCCAACCACAACAACCAGAAGGCACCCGAATTCGGCGGCGCCCTGGGCGTCGTGGTCGGCAAGGAGATGCGGCCCGAGTTCTTCGAAATCTGCCAGGAGATCGTGGGTCCGCTCGGCCAGCTCAAGGCCGGCCACTTCTCGCCCCTGGGCGGACAGGTCGAGGCCTGGTACCGGCACTCCTTCGCGAATCACGCCGGGGGGACATCACAGGTCAAGCGCATGGTGCTGGCCACCCGCGGCCTGGGTCTGCCGAGATAGACATGATCGATCTCGAATTCGACGAACAGCAAGTCCTGCTTCAGCAAAGCGCGCGGACTTTCTTCGCCAGCGAGTGTCCGCTCTCGAGGGTCCGGGAACTCGAGCACAGCGAACTCGGCTACTCGCCGGATCTATGGAAGAAGATGGCCGCCCTCGACTGGGCGGGCCTGAGCCTCCCCAAGACGCAGGGCGGTGCCGGGGGAAGCCTCCTCGACCTCTATGTCCTCTACCTCGAACTCGGCCGCGCGCTGGTTCCCAGCCCGCACCTCGGCTCGTCGGTGATCGCGGCAGAAACGCTCGCCCGGGCGGGTTCCGCCGCGCAGCAACGATGCCTGTCCCAGATTGCGAGCGGCGACCTGATCGTGTCCCCCGCGCTGATGGAAGCGGAGGGCGACTACGGGGCCGAGGCCGTGCAACTGGCCGCCGCGCCGACCGCGGCCGGGGGCCACCGACTCGATGGGGCCAAGCTCCTCGTCCCCTACGCCCACGTCGCGGACCAACTGCTCGTTCTCGCGCGCACCGGACCCGCGCCCGATGCCACCACCCTCTTCCTCGTGGAAGCGGAGAAGAAGGGGGTCGACATCGAAGGCCTCGACAACACCGCGGGCTACCCGCTCTTCGCCGTCCGCTTCGACGCCGTGGAGCTTTCCGCGGACGCCGTGGTGGGGGCTGAGGGTGCGGGCTGGGAGACGCTGAAACCGGCCCTCGACCGCGCCTCGGTGCTGCAATGCGCAGAAATCGTCGGGGCCGGTGAGGCGGTTCTCGAGATGGCGATCGACTACGCGAAGCAGCGCGAGCAGTTCGGGCAGGCCATCGGGAAATTCCAGGCCGTGCAATACCTCTGCTCGGACATCGCGATCGACCTGCACCTGAGCTCTCTGCTGGCGCGCCAGGCCGCGTGGCGCGTCGACGAGGGACTGCCCCACCAGGTGGAACTGGCACTCGCCAACGCCCAGGCCTCGGAGGCCGCCCAGCGTATGGTGCGGCAGGCCCACGAAGTCTTCGCCGGCCACGGCTTCATGCTGGAGACCGACCTTCAGCTCTACACGCGCCGGGCGAAATACTGGCAGTACAACCTCGGCGAAGCGCGGTACCACTTCGAGGCAGCCGTCGACGCGCTCTAGAAACCCTCCCCCATGTCGGGCCGTAGTCGATCTGCTGCATCGCTTCCTCCTTCGCTGGGAGAGCCCTATCATCGCGCGCCATGAAGGGTGAAGACCTCGCGCGCAACCGTGCCGCCATCACGGGCGTGGGCTATACGCCGCTCAGCCGGGACTCGGGCCTCGGCGTGGAAGCCCTCGCGCTTCAGGCTTCGCTCTCCGCGATCCGAGATGCCGGCCTGGCACCGCGCGACATCGACGGCGTCGTCTCCTACGGGGTGGGGGACTCCGCCCAGGTCCGGTCCGTCGCGCAGGCGCTGGGGCTCGAGGCGTCCAACTGGTACGCGGATCTCTACGGCGGTGGGAGCTTCTCGTGTCTCTCGGTCGCGAATGCCGCCATGGCGGTGGCGCTCGGTCTGTGTCGCCACGTGCTCGTGTACCGCGCGTTGAACGGGCGCTCGGGGAGACGGCTCGGCCGTAGCACGAGCGCCGCGATGGAAGCCGTGGGAGGAGCAGAGCAGTTCTCCGTCCCCTTCGGCCAATTGGCGCCGGTCCAGAGCTACGGGATGTTGGCGCGCCGCCACATGATCGACTACGGGACGACGACCGAGCACTTCGGCCACGTCGCCGTAACCCTGCGCGCGAACGCCGTCCGGAACGAGCGCGCCATCATGCGCAAAGCGATCACTCTCGAAGACCACCGCGAATCGCGCTGGATCGCGGAACCCTTCCGCCTGCTCGACTGCTGCCAGGAAACCGACGGCGCCTGCGCGCTCGTCGTGAGCCGCAGCGAAATCGCCCGGGATCTCCCCCATCCTCCTGCGCACGTGAGTAGCTTCGCGATGGGCGGCAGCGGCGCCTCCGCGCTCAGCCCCGACAAGGTCGACGACTTCACGACCTTCTTCCCGGCCCACATCGCCCCCGGCTTGTACGCCCGGGCGGGGATCGAGGTGGGTGACATCGATCTCGCAGCGCTCTACGACGCATTCACCTTCCTGATCATCGGCCAGCTCGAGGATTTCGGCTTCTGCGAGAAGGGAGAGGGGGGCCCCTTCGTGGCCGACGGGCAGATCACGCCGGAGGGCAGCATCCCCGTCGGCACCAACGGAGGACTCCTTTCCGAGGGCTACGTGCACGGGCTCAACAACGTGCTCGAGGCGGTGAGCCAGCTGCGGGGGGATGCGGGCGTGCGCCAACTCGAAAGCGTCGAGGTCGCGCTGGCGTCGGGATGGGGGGCGAACGTCGGAAGCGCCCTCGTGCTCAGCCGGTAGAAGAGGTAGGGAAATGACTCTCAAACGACCGCTTCCTTTGCCCGACGATCAGACCCGGGGCTTCTGGGAAGGCTGCGGGGATCGCGAACTCCGGCTGCTCTGCTGCGAGGACTGCGGGACGTACATCCACCAACCTGCGCCGATGTGCCACGCCTGCAACTCGACCCGTCTGGACTGGAAGCGCGTCTCCGGTGATGGCGCACTCTACACCTGGGTGGTCGTCCACCAGGCGCCACCCGCCTACGAGACCCCCTACGTAGTGGGCTGGATCGAACTCGCCGAGCAACCGGGGCTCCGCATCCTCTCGAACGTCGTCGGCTGCCCTCCCGCGAAGGTGCAAGCGGGCATGCGGCTGCGAGTCGACTTCCAGGTTCTCAACGACGAAATCAACTTGCCGGTATTCCGCCCGGCTTGAAGGCCTCGCGCACTCGTCGAGTTGACTCGCTCGCTCGATGTCGGGCATGCTGTGCGCGTGGACATCGACCTCAACCCCCAGGAGATCGAGTTTCGCGGGGAGTTTCGCGCTTGGCTCACGCGCAACATTCCAGCGGGCTGGGAGCCCAGCCAGGCGCGCGGCCTGTCGCACCACGAATCCTGGGAACTGCGGCGCGACTTCGAGCGCCGGATGGGGCGCGACGGCTGGCTCGGCGTGGCCTGGCCCGAGGAGTACGGCGGGCGCGGCGCCACCCTGATGGAGCAGGTGATCTACCAGGAAGAACTCGCGCGCGCCGAGGCACCGGGCCTCGCCGGCCACGTCGGCCTGCAGATGGTGGGGCCGATCCTGATGGAAGTCGGCACCGACGAGCAGCGGTCGCGCTTCCTGCCGCCGATCCTTCGCGGTGAAGAAGTCTGGTACCAGGGCTTCTCGGAGCCCAACGCCGGCTCGGATCTCGCAAGTCTGCAGACACGCGCGGTGCTCGACGGCGACGAGTGGGTGATCACAGGCCAGAAGGTCTGGGGCGGCTTCGCGGAATTCGCGGACTGGGGCGCCGTACTGGTGCGCACCGATCCGGACGTCCCCAAGCACAAGGGCATCTCGTTCATGGTGGTCGACATGAAGTCGCCGGGAATCGAGATCAGCTACATCCGGGAGATGCACGGCGGCTCCAACATGAACGAGGTCTTCTTCGACGGGGTACGCGTCCCAAGAGACAACGTGATCTCGGCGATAAACGACGGCTGGAACGCGGCCACGCGACTCCTCACCTGGGAGCGCGGCGTCATCACTCTCGCGATTCTCGTGAACTACGAGATCTTCTGGGAGCGCCTGCGCGAGTACGCGCGCAGCACCCGGCGAGCGGGGCGGCTCCTCTCCGAGCTTCCCCACGTGCGCGAGGGCCTGGCGCAGACCTACGTGAACATTCGCATGATGAAACTCGCCAACCTGCGCTGGCTCGCCCACTACCTGCAGGGCGCACGCCCGGGCTTCGAGACCTCGTACATGAAGCTCTACTGGAACAAGGCCCACCAGTCCGTGACCGACCTGGCACTCGAGATGGGCGGCGCCGACGCGCTCGAGTTGCCCGGGTCGGATGCCGCACCCGAGGGCTCCTTTCCCATCGAGTGGATGGCGGCACGCGCTACGTCGATTCTCGGAGGCACCGAGGACATCCAGCGCAACATCATCGCCGAACGCATCTACGGCCTGCCCAGGGGAAACTAGTGAATCTCGAGCTCTCCGAAGAGCAGGAGCAGCTGGCCTCTGGGCTGCGGGAGCTGCTGGTGGGCTCCGGCGACATCGCCCGCGTGCGCGAATTCGCGTACGAGGGAGGAGGCCGGGACACAGCGCTCTGGGAGCAGCTGGTGAAGAACGGGTGGACGAGCGCCGCGCTCCCGGAGAGCGCGGGCGGCCTGGGACTTGGCTTCGAGGAGGCGATGGTGATCGCCATCGAAACGGGCCGGTGCGTGCTGCACCTCCCGCTCTGCGAGACGCTGCTCGCAAGTCGCGCGGCTGGGCGCGCGTCAGGCCACGCCGGCCAAGGGTTGCTCGGCGAGATTGCCGAAGGCGCGGGCGTGACCCTCGCCGTCGGGCCATCGGCGGGGGGCATCAACGACGCCGACGACGGGGTCCGAGCCAGCGGAGACGGCCAGCTCTCGGGAACGCTTCGAAGCGTGCCCTTCGGTCCCTTGGCGGCGCGCTGCCTCGTCGAGGCCGAGCTCGATAAGGGCGGCACCGGCCTCTTCGCCCTGGCCTGCGACACGGCGGGCGTCGAGTGGCAGGAGCGGCAAGCCATCGACGAGAGCGTGCCACGCTTCGACCTCGCGCTGCGCGGCGCGACGGCGGCTTCGCTCTTCGGCGACGCCGATGCGCAGAGCGAGGTCGACCGGGTCTGCGATGAGTGGCGCGTGCTGTTGGCAGCCCAGAGCGAGGGTGCCTGCCGGCGGCTGGTGGAGATGACCGCCGACTACGTGAAGAAGCGCGAGCAGTTCGGCCGCCCCGTCGGCTCCAACCAGGCCGTCAAGGTGCGCGTGGCCGAGATGGCGGCGGCGGTCGAGAAGATGCGGGCCGCGATCTACTTCGCCGCACTGGCCGTCGAACGGGAGAGCGAGGAGCGCGCGCTTGCGGTAGCGATCGCCAAGGTCGAAACCGGCGTGCCCGGTGGCTTCGTGGCCAGCCAGGCGATCCACACGCACGGGGCGATCGGCTACACCTGGGAACAGGACGTCCATCTCTTCGTGAAGCGGGTGAAGAGCAACGAGTTGCTGCTGGGCGCCGGGCACGAGATGCTCGAACGCATCGCGGACATTGTGGTGGACGGGGCGCCCTGAGCCCGGCCCAGGGCACCAATCGGTCGCGCTGCTTCGGAGCGATCCGATCGAAAGGGGAAGAGATGGGATACGAAACATTGATCGTCGAAAAGCGCGGCCATGTCGGCTGGCTGATCTTCAATCGACCCGAGTCGATGAACGCGATGAACAGCGTCATGGGGCGCGAGCTTCCGCTCGCCTGGCGGGAGCTCGGGGACGACGACGACGTGCGCGTGATCGTGCAAACCGGCTCCGGCCGGGGCTTCCAGACCGGTATGGACGTCAAGGAGGTTTCGAACGATCCGAACGACGTGCGGGGAGATGAGCCCCGACCGAAAGGCGAGTCCTACGAGGGCAGGACCACCGCGGTCGGGAACGGGGTGTGGAAGCCCGTGATCTGCGCGATCAACGGGACCTGCGCGGGGGCCGGCTTTCACTTCGTGATGGGCGCAGACATCGTGATCGCATCGAGCAACGCGGTATTCCTCGACCCCCACGTCTCCGTGGGGCAGGTGTCGGCCCTCGAACCGATCGGCCTGATTCGCCGGATTCCCTTCGAGGCCGTGGCGCGCATGGTGTTCACCGGCCGCCACGAGCGTTTCGGTGCCGAGCGCGCCCGAGAGCTCGGCCTGATCAGCCAGATCGTCGACCCCCCCGAGAACCTGGGCGACGAGGCGCAGGCCCTGGCCGAGAAGATCGCCCTGAACTCCCCCGGTGCGTTGATGTCCAGCAAGAAGGCGATGTGGCGCTCCCTCGAGATGGGCCTCCAGGAATCCCTCGACATGGGGATGGGACTGGTGGCGGATTTCTGGGGCCACCCCGATGATCGCGAAGGAACACTTGCCTTCGTGGAAAAGCGCGAGCCGCGCTGGGCACCTCCCGGCAAGGCGGAGGAGACCGAGTCATAGACATCGTCGAGCGAGCCGAACGAGAGCCGGACGCCCTGGCCGTCGATGACCTGACGCGCACGCGCAGCTGCGGCGAACTGGTCGATCGGGCCTGGCGGATCGCGTCGCTGCTACGCGACGAGTGGCATCTCGAGCCCGGCCAGCACACCGCCATGCTGATGGGCAACCGAGTCGAGTTCGTCGAGTTCATGTTGGGCGCGCAGTTTGCCGGCGTGAACTGCGCGCCGATCAACTGGCACCTCAAGCCGGACGAGATCCGCTACATCATCGAGGACTCCCAGGCGCGCCTGCTCTTCGTCGACCCCGCGCTCTCGGAAGAAGCAGAGGCCACCGGAGTTCGCTGCCCGAGCTTGACGGCGGGCGCCGAACTCGACGATGCAATCTCCGCCGCCGACGACGCGCGCCTGCCCCTCGACTCGCCCGCGGGCTACCCGCTGCTCTACACCAGCGGCACCACCGGCCACCCCAAGGGCATCGTGCGACCAGGGGTCCAGACGATCGCGGAGAGCCTGAGCCTCATGGGGGAGGCCGCGCACGCCTTTCACATGACTGGCACGGGCCCCCATCTCGTGAACGGCCCCCTGTATCACGGCTCTCCCTACGGCTTTGCGTCCATGGAGATCAACGCCGGGGCATCGATCCTGATCATGCCGCGCTTCGATGCCTCCCAGCTGCTCGACCTGATCATGCAGCGGGAGGTCTCCACCACCCACCTCGTCCCCGTCATGATGACGCGCTTGCTCGAGCTCCCGGAGCCCGAGCGAGCGGCCTTCGATCCCTCCTCCCTCTCCTGTGTTCTCCACGGCGCCGCACCGGTATCGATCGAGGTGAAGCGGCGCATGATCGAGTGGTGGGGACCGAGATTCATCGAGTACTGGGGTTCGAGCGAGGGCGGCGCCTACTGCGTGGCGACCAGCGAGGAGTGGCTCCAGCACCCCGGCACCGTCGGAAAGCCGGTTCCGANCTACGAGATCACGGCGGTCGATGACGGCGGCAAGCGCCTCGGCCCTGGCGAGGTGGGGCTGCTGCTGTGTCGAAACTCGATGANCGANGAACCCTTCCGCTACTGGGAGGCGCCGGAGAAGACCCAGGACGCGTACTACGCGCCGGGAACGTTCACCGTCCACGACATGGGCTCCATCGACGCGGAGGGCTACGTGTACCTCTCGGACCGCGCCTCGGACATGATCATCTCGGGCGGCGTGAACATATACCCCGCAGAGGTCGAAGCGGTGCTCATGGAGCACGCGTCGGTGGCCGACGTGGCCGTCTTCGGCGTTCCGGACGCCGAGTGGGGCGAGGCGGTAAAGGCCGCCGTGCAACTCGTCCCCGACGCCGCGGCGGGCCCCGAACTCGCCCGCGAGATCCTCGACTGGGCGGGGGAGCGCATCGCGGGCTTCAAGCTGCCGCGCTCGATCGATTTCGAGGTCGAACTGCCGCGCGAGCCCAACGGGAAGCTCTACAAGCGGACGCTGCGCGAGCCCTACTGGGAAGGTCGCGAGCGAAGAATCTAAAGGGAGAGAGGTGACAGTGGAAGCGCACAACTACGAGACCCTGTTGGTCGAGGTGGAAGGCGGCGTAGCGACGCTCACCCTCAACCGGCCCGAGCGCATGAACGCCTTCAACAACGAGATGAGCCGAGAACTGGCGCGCGCCTTCGGCACGCTGGATCGAGACGACGACGTCCGTGCCATCGTCGTCACCGGCGCGGGCCGGGCCTTCTGCGCGGGCGTGGACATCGACGCGAGCCTGCCCCAGGAAGGTGGCCCCCCGCCGCACTGGCGCAGCAACGAGAGCGCCGCGACCTTCCGCCCCTGGGAGATGCACACGCCCATCATCGCCGCCATCAACGGCGCGGCCGTCGGCCTGGGGCTCACCTACCCGATGCTCTGGGACATCCGGGTGGCGGCGGAAGACGCGAAGCTGGGCTTCGTGTTCAACCGGCGCGGCTTCCTGCCCGAGGGCAACTCCCTGTGGCTGCTCTCCCGGCTGGTGGGCGCCTCCTGCGCGCTCGAACTGCTCCTCACCGGCCGCATCTTCGACGGCCGCGAGGCCGCTCGGCTGCAACTCGTCTCGCGCGCTCTGCCCCGCGACGAGGTACTGCCCGCCGCCCAGCAGATCGCGCGCGACATCGCCGAGAACACGGCGCCTGCCTCGACGGCGATCACGAAACGGCTCTTCTACTCCTACCTAGAATCCACGGATCGCCTGGGCGCCCGGGCCGAGGAACTCGACTACCTGCGCTGGACCATGGAGCAGCCAGATTTCCGAGAGGGCATGTCGGCCTTCCTCGAAAAACGTGCGCCGCGCTGGACCGGGAAGGATCTCCCGGCCGGCCTGCGCTGAGGACAACGAAATGACGGGAATCTGCGATGGCAGGGTGGTGATCGTCACAGGCGGCGCGCGGGGGATCGGCCGCGGCCACGCCACGCTCTTCGCGCGGGAGGGCGCCCGCGTCGTGGTGAACGACTGGGGGGCCGAGGTGGACGGGACCGGTGGCTCTTCGGGACCCGCGGGCGAGGTCGTCGACGAGATTCGCGCCGGCGGGGGAGAAGCCATCGCCAACGGCGAGGACGTGGCCGACTGGCAGGGCGCGCAGCGGCTCGTGGAAGCCGCCCTCGACAACTACGGCCAGCTCGACGTGGTGGTCAACAACGCCGGGATCCTGCGCGACCGCATGCTCGTCAACATGGAGGAGCAGGAGTGGGACGAGGTGATCCGCGTTCACCTCAAGGGCACCGCCGCGGTCAGCCACGCCGCGGCCGCGCACTGGCGCGAGCGCTCGAAGGCGGGCGGCAGCAACGACGCCCGGATCATCAACACCAGCTCCGGCTCGGGCCTCTACGGAAACATCGGGCAGAGCAACTACGGCGCCGCCAAGGCGGGGATCGCCGGCTTCTCGATCATCGCCGCCATGGAACTCGAGCGTTACGGGGTCACCGTCAACGCCATCGCGCCCGCCGCCCGCACGCGGATGTCGCCCCCCCAGGGCCGGATCCGCTCGACGGAGATCCCGGAGGGGCACTTCGACCCCTACCAGCCCGACAATGTCGCGCCGCTGGTGGTCTGGCTGGGCAGCGGCGAATCCAGCGCCGTGACCGGCCGCGTCTTCCACGTGGCCGGCGGGGAGATCTACGTCGCCCTGGGTTGGCGACCGGGGCCCCGCATCGACAAGGGCGAGCGCTGGTCGCCCGACGAACTCGGCAAGATCGTCTCCGACCTGCTCGAGGCCTCGCCGGAAAACGCGTCGCTCTTCTGATGCGGCTCTGCTCGGGTGACCCTCAGCCCAGCCCGTAGAGGCCCACCGCGTTGCCGCAGACGATCTTGTAGGTCTCGTCGTCCGGAACGTCCGCGAAGTGCTCTTCGATGTCCTTGCGGGACTCGGGGAAGGTCGTCTCCGAGTGGGGATAGTCGGAAGACCACATGATGTTCTCGACACCCACCTGGTGGCGCAATGCGATTCCCGCCTTGTCGTGCAAGAAGGTCGCGTAGATGTGCTCGTCCCAGGTCTCACTGGGCAGCTTTTGGAGCTCCGTATGCGTCCAGTAGCGGTGCTTCTCGTAGGTCTTGTCCATGTACTCCTTGGCGAAGGGGAACCAGCCGATGTTGCTCTCGACCGAGACCAGCTTCACCTGCGGGTAGCGCTCGAAGACGCCGTTGAAGATGAGCAGTGACAGCGGCTCCGCCATCGAGATCTTCGACATCAGCATGTCGGTCAGGAACATTTCGGGTATCCCGCTGACTGGGCGGGCACCCAGGTGCATGTGCAGTACGGCACCCGTGTCGGCAACCGCATCCCAGAAGGGTTTCCATTCCTCGCCGCAGTAGTGGCGGCTGTGGTCGCCTCCCATCATGCCGCCCTTGTACTCGCCAGGCGCGGGCGGGAAGGAGGGGATCAGCACCCCCTTGAATCCCTGCTGCACGGACTTGCGAACGGTCTGGGCGGCACGCTCCGCGTCGAGCACCGGCACGTAGGCGACACCCAGGAAACGATCCGGCGCGTGCTGGCAGAAATCCGCCAGCCACTGGTTGTAGGCGTGGAAGCTCTCCTCGTAGAGCTCGGCACTCTGGGTTTCGAGCGGCCCGCCGCCGAAGATCACCTCGGCGTCCACGCCGTCGAGGTCGAGGTCCGACACGCGCACCTTGGGGTCCCAGCCACCCTGGGCGGTGTCGCTCTGCTTGCCCACGTGCTTGAAGTCCTTCGTGTCCTTGTGCCCGATCCCGCCGAGGGTCCCGAACATCTTGCGCGTGCCCTCGAAGATCACGAAATCCCCCTCGTCGGTGGTCTCCACCCGCGGCGCGTCGTCGCGAAACTTCGCCGGCAGGTAGTCGCGCCAGAAGGTGGGCGG
>JABSQX010000072.1 GCA_013215615.1 Myxococcales bacterium
AGGACGTGGGTCCGTTCGTCGCGGTCCGCCCGCAACGACAGATCACGATGTCCGACGTTCGAAGTACCACGCGAGAAACTCTGCCGGGATGAAGCCAACCGAACTTTCGGACGCGGACCTGAACGCCGAAGCGAAGCATCTCTTCCTGAACCACAAGAACCTGAAGCTCCAGCGAGGAGCGGAGAAGTCCGCGAAGCCATTGCCGCGCTCTATTCAGCGAACTCGCGTTGGCCGACTGGCACACGGCCTTACCGCGTTGCGGCACCCGCTTCCGAATCTCCGCTTCGATCGGTCGACTTCGGCAGATCGAGGATCGTGAAGCCCCCGATGCGCGCGACGAGCGTGTAGCGCTCGCGCACGTAACTGGCGACTTTCGGCAGGCGAGCCAGAATCCGCGCACTGGCGTCGTCGTAGAAGTCATCCAGCAACAGCGGGCGCGTCCGTTGCAGCGCTTCGATCATCCGCTCCTCGTCGAGAAGGCGCGCCACGCCCTCGTCCGACAAGGCGCCGGTGCGCAGCAGGTAGACACCAATCTCGAACTCCTCGAGGGGCGACACCCGCCCGCTCAGGAAGTAGAGCATCTGCCGGCCGGAAAGCGCGAACACCTGCCGATCGCGCAGGCTCGGCGACTCGAGTCGGAGCAATAGCCGTGCCGCCGCAGGCGCCTCCTCGCCGCCACCCCGAATGCCCGTGGCCCGCGCGAAAACGTGCGTATCCGAGGCTCGCTCCTGGCGCCCCACCCACAGGTCGTGTGCCGCGGGCAGCAGCACCACCGCCACCAAGCCCGCCACCACCCACGTCGCCCAGCGACTCGGAGCGGGGGACGCGGCCGACGGCACCGTCACGCCTTCGCGGAAGCTCCAAAGCTGGCGTGCCAGCAGGGGGAGGAAGGCGGGAAGCGCGTGCAGCAGGTGCCAGATGTCGGCGGCGGGGTACAGGCACAGCAAGCTGGTGGCCGCGAAGCAGCCCAAGAGGCCGAAGGCGCGATCCTGTGCCTGCCGGGGGGCCGCCGCCCGCAGGCCGCATCCCGGACGGAAGAGTTGCCAGAGGCCGATCCATACGACGGCGAGCGGTAGCAGGAAGAGCAGATCCTCGATGTACCAGAACCACCAGTTCCCGTAGTCCTCGAAGCGCCACACTCCAAAGCCGAGACCCCCGGCCGAAAGCACGCACAGGCCTGCCGCTGCCCGCGGCGCCCAAGGCGGGAAGCGGCCCGCCGCCGCTCGACGCGAAGCCCAGGTCACCCCGAAGGCCCCCGCAGCCACACCCGTCCAGAGCACCCACGAGGCGTCGGGCGCGGGGACCGGAACCCACCAGTCCATCAAGGCCGGCAGTCCGAGGACGGTGTTGAAGAACAAGGCAGTCAGCAGGCCCTGCTGCTGGAAGTAGGCCGCGCAAGCCGCGAGCGGAAGTAGCGCGCCTCCTGCCAGCGCCAGCAGCGCCCAGGCACCCTCGACCCGGCTCGGGGCATCCACCTCGCGCCGCCACTCGAAGACACCGACGCGAAACACCAGGAAGAGCGAGGGCGCGAGCAACACGGCGAGGTTCCAGGTGCTGTTGCGTGGGGCCATGTAGAGCAGCAACACGCCCACCACGGCCAGCAGCACCAACGCCCGGAAGCCGTCCGCCCAGCGCAGTTGCCGACGCGAGGGCGCTGCGGCCGCCGGCTGTACTTCCGTAAGCAGGTAGAGGGCCAGGGCCAGGCAGGCGAAGAGCCCGGTGGTCTGCTTGAAGGTCGCCGCCAGTCCAAAGCAGATCCCGGCCAGCAGGCTGGCGGATCGAAGTCGATGGGAGCGGGACAAGAAAACCAGCAGGCCGAGCAGGCTCAACGTGAGCCCGTAGTAGTTCGCGTAGGGGGTGGTGGCCGGAGGCCAGGGAACGCCCCAGACCGCCAGCGTCATCGCGAATGCGGCCAACGCATAGGGGCGCGGCGCGACTCGCCGCGCCGCCGCGTAGACGCAGAGCGCACCCGCCGACTTCAGGAGGAGCATCCAGACCCGCACCACCAGAAGATCTGCCCCGAAGAGGCGAAACAAGGCCCCGTGGACGAAGAAGCTCGAGGGTGCGTAGAGGTGTCCGAACTCCCGGTAGGGGAGCGCGCCCTCGGAGACCCGCCAGCCTGGGTAGATGACGTGTCCCTCGTCCACCCATTCGAGGGGAAGCAGGATGCCCAGCCCGAAGTAGAGCAGCGCGAGGGCGAAGAGTGCCAGACCGACCCCCAGGCCACCCACCGACAGGCCTCGCCCGGGCGTCATCTTCTCGCTCGCCGCCCCGCCCTCGTCCCGCTGTCGGGACCGGGTGTGGGGCGCAGCTTGTCGGAGACGGAGCCCGGCAAGTCCGCACGGAGTGTCCACGCTCTCCCATTCACGCGGGGGAGGAAGTCATCGAAGACGTACCGGCAGCCCAGCACGCGATCCGTCACGGCGTCCAGCTTCGCTCCCACTTCCAGCCCTCCCCGCGGCTTCGAGACCCGGCAGCGCCCGGCACCCAACATAGCGACGAAGCCTTCGGAGCCCCCATCCGAGGGGATCGCGGGCGCGGCTGCCCGGCGGGAAAAGCTGGGCGTCGCCGAAGCGTCTCCTCTCAGTTGCGCTCTTCCCGCGCTCCTCCGTGTTTGTCGGCGACCATGAGGTAATGGGCCCAGACTTGGCGAGGGAGGGGTTCGCGCAGGCTGATCTCGAAGTGCTGGCTGCCCACGTAGTCGGCCAGCGTCTCGAGCGCGAGGTAGTCGACCCGGGAGCGGGTGGAGAGGAAGTCGGTGACGCGGTTGGCCGTGGCGCGCCAATGGGGGCGGGGATCCAGGTCCTTGACGATGAGTCGCGCGCCGGGGGCCATGCGTCCGACGATCTGTTCGAGGAGCGCCTGCCGAGACCCCGGTTGCAGGTGATGAAGCACATCGATCAGCGTGACCACACTCGCCGAGGACAGCGCCTCGTCAGGGATCTCGGCACCCACCTCGAAGCGCGCTCCCGCGTTCTTCCCCGCGGCCCGCGCCAAGCGGATCGATGCCTCGTTGACGTCGTAGCCAACACTCGGCCCCAGCTTTCTCACGCGCTGTGCGAGCAAGAGAAAGGCTCCCGTCCCGCAACCTATGTCGAGAACGTGGGAGCCCTGGGGAATCCACGGGTAGATGAGGTGGAAGGGCGCATAGAGAGGCCGCGCGACGCTCACCAGCCAGCCGTGGGAGCCGACGCGGAACGCGCCGCGGTAGATCTCCGCGCTGAAGCGCATCAGTTCCCAGGGCCGGATCTCCACGCTCACCCCGGCGCAGCCGCTTCGCCGACGAACAGCGGCATCAGCATCCAGTCCAGCCAGGGAAGCTCCACGTAAAAGGCGAGCCCCGCCAGCGCCACGATGACGAGCAAGAAGGCGAGGAAACGACCCTCTCGCCAGAGTCGCTCCGGCCGCTGTGCGGGCGAGTTCGGCTGCATCCCGAGCCAGAGGTACCACGCGAAGGCCACTGCCAACGCGGGGAAGAGCAGCAACAACTCGAGGCGGTACTTGAAGAGAAAAATTCCCAGGAAGAACGAGGCGGCGCTCGCGTAGAAGAGCGCCGAGATCATCAGCGACTCCTGGCTGTAGTAGGCGAAGCAACGCCGGTAGAGGCTCGCCCTGTCGGCACCCAGGAAGCGCAACTCCGCGTAGCGTTTCACCGCCATCAGGAAACCGCCAAGCATCCAGTATCCCACCAGCAGGCTGGCCGGGGGCAACGGCTGATCGACCACCACGAACCAGCCAACGGCCAGCCGGATCGGGTTGTTGATCGATTCGGAGAGCACGTCGAGGTAGATGCGGTCCTTGCTCCGCAGCGGCTCGACGTTGTAGACGATCCCCATTCCCCAGAGCGCCGCCGCGGCCCACAGCGCGTGGAGAGATGCCGCGGCGCACAGCCCGAGCCCCAGCACGGAGAGTCCCAGGTATTCCGCGTAGACGAGCTCGCGACGGAGGCCGCCCACCACCGAGGGTCGATCCCGCTTGAGGGGGTGGAAGTGATCGAAACTCGCGTCGAGCCACTCGTTGAGCACGTAGTTCGCCGAGCACACCAGGCAGATCCCCAGCAGGCCCAGCGCGAGGGAGCCCGCGAAGTCGCTGAGCGGCGTGCCCGAGAGCAGCGCTGCAAAGACCGTTCCGGGCAAGACGAAGACGTTCTTGAACCAATGGTCGGGCCGGGCGATCCGCAGGTAGCTTCGGGCCGTCAAGCCCGCATCCCCCACCGCCTTCCGCGACGGCAGCTCTTACGAGCCGAGGGCTCAGCGGCCGGAGTAGGCAAAGCGACTTCCACGGAAGCGCGTAGGATAGCAGGCCTCCCTCGCGACGAGCCGGCCCGGCTTCCCGCGGATCGAAAGTTCTCAACCCGGCGGGATCACCGGCGCGCGAGCTGCAACGACGCACTCAAAGACCCGTCATGCCACCAAGAAAGGAGCCGACTCGCGCTCAGTCGAGCAGGCGCTCCTGCAGGCGCTCCCTCACCTCCGCACCAAGGCCCGCGCCCTCCGCCCAACCCTGCATGGAGCCGTGTGTGCCGTCGACGCGCTGGAGGAAGCTCTCCATGCAGGTGGGATCCGCGTCGTAGGCGCCCTCGGGCAGGTCGTCCATGATCCGCTGGTAGCTGTCCGCCGAGTTGAGCCGAGCGTTGATGAGATCGATGTTGCGCCGGCTCAGCGCGTAATCCGCGATGATGGTCTCCCGGGGCACTCCCACCAGCGAGAGCAGCACCGCGGAGATCACCCCCGTCCGGTCCTTGCCGGCCGCGCAGTGGAAGACCACGGGGGCCTCGGAATCCGCGAGCACGCGCACCACCCGGGCGATGGGCTCCTGGGCGAAACCCAGCATCATGAAGTAGAGATCGCCCATGTCCGCGATTCCCTCGAGGGCCCCGCGATTTCCCGCGCCCCCGGACGCAGCGCCCGGGAAGAGCGGGATGTGCAGGATGGTGGCCCGCTCCGCGATGGCGCCGCGCCCGACATCCTCGACCTCCTGGTGGGAGCGCAGGTCGATCACGGTGCCCAGGCCGATCTCGCCGGAGAGCCGCTCCAGGTCGCGCTCGGTCAGGTGCTGGAGGCCGTCCGAGCGAAACACGCGCCCGGTGCGAAAGCGGCGGCCGTCGCCCGTCCGGTAGCCCCCGAGGTCGCGAAAGTTGTAGCAACCCTCCAGCTCGACCCAGCTTGCCAGCCCCTCGTCTTGACTCATCGGCATCCTCTCCGAGGCATCCGCGATTTCGAGGCGCCGAGGGTAGCGTGGGCGAAGCGCAAGGGTTTCCCGGGCAGAAGGATCTCAGATTTCATCCGCGTAGCGGTCGCTTCCCGGGATGGTGGGAATGAAGCCCGCCGCGAAAGAGACCTCTCCCATCCCCGCCTTCGCGAAGGACGCTCCCTGCTGCGCGAAGAGCGTCTCCCAGCACGCGCGCGGATCCTCGTCGAGGAAATAGATCTGCAGGCTGCGGCGCTCGAAACCCTCGGGCCGAGGGGCGTAGGCCGGGGATTCCTCGGGAAGCTCGAGGGGGTTCAGGGAGAGACACAGGGCGGCCGCCGAACCGGGCAACAGGGCGGGCAGATGCTCCTCGAGGAGCCAGGCGTCGCGCGCTTCGTCGCTCACGCCCTCCGGGCGGTCGCTCATCAGCATCACCGCCCCCGCGAAGGGATGATCGAGGCCGAGTTCCGGCGGCACGCCGTCCTCGTCGCGACAGGCCGCCCAGTGGTAGCGGTAGAAACTCGCGTGCACGGTCGCGTGCACGGTCTTCCCGTTCCCCTCCATGCGGCCGTTCTCGCCGAGCCAGAGCACCTTGTCGACCGCCCAGCGCTCCGCCGCCTCGTGGTGGTCGCGGTGCATCCAGTAGAGGGCCAGGTAGGAGCCGAGCGCGCTGTCCGCGATGGTCGAGGAGCGCTCGGGGTAGCGGAGCGCCTTGAGGTCCCGGGTGGCCACGAAGCGCCGGCCCGCGAAGAACCAGGGGCCCACCATGCAACCCGCGTAGAAGTGGTCCCGCTCGTACCAGCGGTGGAAGGCCACTCCCTGCCCCGGTTCCGGCTCCAGGAGGCTCACCAGGATGCTCCCCAACGCCACCCCGTACTCGGCTTCGTCCTCCGCGCGCACGATTCTCATGGCTGCGACTCCCGCCTCCTTGCTTGGTCGATCATCCTGCCCCCACGCCCCTGAACCTCACCGCACCTCGCCCATCGCCTCAGCGCGGAACCTCGCCCTCGAGGGTGACCCGGTGGAGCAGGCGCTCCCCCTTCTCGACGTCCGGGACCACCGAATGCTGCACGCTGGCGTTGTCCCACATCACCAGGTCGCCCACGCGCCAGTGGTGGCGCCAGCGGTACTCGGACCGCGCCGCCCAGGCGTACAGGAACTCCAGCAGGGGCCGGCTTTCCTCCTCGGTCATGCCCTCGAAGTGCTTCGTGTAGTCGGCGTTGACGTAGAGGGCCGGGCGAGACGTCTCCGGGTGCCGGCGCACCACGGGGTGGACGGCCGTCACCTCACGGGCGCTGAGCCCCGATTCGCCGGCCATCTCGGTTCCGCGGTGCACGGCACGCAACCCCTGCAGCATCTCCTGCAGCGCGGGGGAGAGCGTATCGAAGGCCGCGTGCTGGCTCGCCCACAGCGTGTCGCCTCCCCGCTCTGGAACCCGACGGGCCAACAGCATGGAGGTGCGCGGCGGCGTCGCCGCGTGCGTGGTGTCCGAGTGCCACTCCACGGTGATGGGGTGCGGGTCGCCGATCTCCATCAAGCCGGGATGGCCCGGGATGGAAGCCACGTAGGGGTGCACCGAGACCTTCCCCCAGCGCCCCGCGAACGCGAGATGCTGGGCGGGGCTCAACACCTGCTCGCGAAAACACAGCACGTGGTGCTCGAGGTAGGCCGCGTGCAGGCGCTCGAAGACCGCGTCGTAAAGGGGCTTCGAGAGATCGAGGCCCGTCACGTAGGCCCCCACCGCCGTGCTCTGCCGGGTGATCTCGAAGCTCACCCCCCGCCTTCCCCGAACTTCGGCTCCCGCTTCTCGAGGAAGGACTGCACCGCCTCGCGGTGATCCGCGGTCTCGAAGGTGAGAGCCTCGAGGGCCAGCGAGGTGTCGAGCAGGCGGCTCACGCGGTCCAGGATCTCGGCGTTGGCCAGCCGCTTGTTGAACTCGATGGCCACGCGCGGCCCGCGGGCCAGCCGGGTGGCGAGGGCTTCGGCCTCGGCGTGCAGCGAATCGCCGGGATGCAGGTGGTTGACGAGTCCCAGGCCGTGGGCCTGCTCGGCGCTCATCAGGTCCCCCAGCATCAGCACCTCCTTGCCCCGGTGGGGGCCCAGCAGCAGCGGCCACAGGATCGCGCCCCCGTCGCCGGCCACGATGCCCGCCTTCACGTGGGGATCGCCGATGCGGGCGTGGTCGGCCATCAGGACCAGGTCGCAGAAGAGCGCCAGGGTGGCGCCCAGGCCGATGGCGTCGCCGTTTATCGCGGCGATGATGGGCTGACGGATCGAGAGTTGGGCGCGCACGATGGCCGCCGAATCGACCATCAGGCCGGGGTGTCCATCCTCGTAACCGCCGGCGTCGAGGTTGTCCTGCATGCCCCCGAAGTCGGCGCCCACCGAGAAGGCCTTGTCGCCTGCCCCGGTGATCACCACCACCCGCACCTCGGAGTCCCCCGCGATCCTCGCCATCAGCGGCGCCATCTCGGCGTGCATCTCCGGGTGGATGGCGTTGCGCCGCTCCGGGCGGTCCAGGGTCACCCAGAGGATGCCCCCGTCGCGGAGGTCACTGCGGAAGTGCTGAAAATCGTACCGGTCGCTCATCGTCTCCCCCTGGTTCCGGGCGCCTTCAGTCTGCGGGCGGGGGCGCGATGTCGTAGAGCTTCGCCACCGTATCCCAGGTGATCTTGCGGCGCGTCGCCTCGGGCAGATCGCCGAAGTGCTCCTCGATGTGCTTCACGGAATCCGGGAACGAGGAGGCGGAGTGCGGGTAGTCGGAAGCCCACATCAGCATGTCCTCACCGATCACGTCGATCAGCCGGATGCCCACCGGGTCGGATTCGAAGGTCGCC
Organism: Myxococcales bacterium; assembly: GCA_013215615.1. Taxonomy (GTDB): domain Bacteria; phylum Myxococcota_A; class UBA9160; order UBA9160; family SMWR01; genus JABSQX01. The sequence continues at coordinate 8,028 of JABSQX010000072.1, forward strand.
AGGAAGTTGTGCCCGAACCAGTCGCTGGGATTGCTCTTGAAACCCTGCTCGACGCCGAACTTCCAGAAGACCTTCTCGGCACGCAGCTTCCAGTGCGGCAACCAGCCGATGTCTCCCTCCACGCTCACCACGCGAAGCTCGCGGTGCCGGTCGAAGCATCCACTCCAGAAGAGATGCGTGAAGGTCTCGATGACGCTCGTGTACCCGCAGTGGAAGTACATCCCCATCCCGCGCGGGTTCCCGGCGAGTTCCGAGCGCCGCGGCAGCCAGCGCGGCTTGCCACCGTGGACGCTGAGCACCAGGCCCAGGTCGACCGCCGCCGCCCAGACCGGATCCCAGATCTCATCCACCCAGTCCGATAGATCCGGCTTCACGGGGAGCAGCACGCCCGGGACGTGATCGAGTTTGCGGACGCGCTGCATCTCCGCCACCGCCTGCTCGGGGCTCTGGGTGGGCAGCAGCGCGTAACCGATCAGGCGATTGGGATCGGTGGCGCAGAACTCGCTCATGTGATCGTTGTAGACCTGCAGGATCGGAAGCTTCGCCTCGGGATCCACGTCGACCTGGTTCATCATCACGTCGAGCGTCATGTTGGGGTACATGACCGAGGCCCAGAGGCTGTCGCGGTCCATGTCCGCGAGCCGTGCCTCGGGATCGTACAAGCCGGGGTGAACGTGTTCCCAGCGCACGGCCTGCTGCGAGCGCTTCTCCGCGAGGCTCTTGCCCGCAGCGACCAGCACGTCGATGGGCTTGGGGGGCGTGTCGCCGATCTGGAAGGCGTGGCCACCGTTTTCGAGTTCCACCAGGCGCGGCCCCTTCGAGACGAGGGCGCGGGGCAGACGCTCCTCCCAGAGCGTGATGGGCTCCTGGAGGTGATCATCGGAGGAGATGGCGGCGAAGCGACCCAAGCGATCTCCGCAAAGCGAGGCTCTGGCGAGCGGAACACGAAGTGCCGGCCATCCTACCGCCTTCGCGCTGCGATCCCCAATCGGGCCACGGGCTGCGGCGCGCGCAATCGCTCAGGGGATCTCTTCCAGCGGCCTGCGATCCTCCACCTGCGGCTGGCGTCCGGTGCGCATGGGAGAGAGCGGCGCGTCCACCAACAGGCAGCGGTGCCAATCCAAGGCGACGTCGCGGATGCTCTCGCGCCACTTCGCGATGCCGGGGTCGTTGCGTTGCGCGGCCTCGAACTCCGCCCACTGCTCCCACGAGGGGATCGCCCACAGGATGATGCACTCCGAGTCGTTGACCATCGCGGTCTCGAAGGCCCCGCAGAGTTCCCAGCCGTAGGGCTCGTAGCTGCGCATCGCGACGTCGCGCACCAGCTTGAGGTAGTCCGCGGAACGCCCGGGCACGGTCTTCACCAGCTCGTGCGCGTAGGCTTCCCCGCGCACCCCGTCGCGGCAAAGCTCCTCGATACTGCGCGTCCAGGGCGCGGGGACCAGCAGGCGGTCGTCCCCGTGACGCCGCAGGCCGGAGGCCGCACTCCACCATTCCGCCAGGGTGGGATTCTGGAGCGAGGGATGATTGAACTCGTGGCGGAAGGAGCGCGCCTGTCCCTGCCAGCCCTCCTCCTCCCAGAGGTTCACCACCTCCGGCCAACCCCGCGTGGTCCCCACCACCCCCCACACCCCGTAGCAGAGTTGCTTGCGCTCCTGCTGGGCGATGGGGCTCCAGTTGGCGGTCATGTGGTGCATGTACTTGGCGCGGTTGTGCCCGATGATGTCGATGAACTCGTGGATGTAGAGCTTCTCGTTGGCCATGCCGCGGCCCCCTGCGTGCGGGATCGTCCGGCGCGCAGCATACCCACATCCGAGGCAGCGCGCGGGGTCCGCCCCCTCGCGGCCCGTTGGCGGCCCCGCGCCGATGGGAGGGCCGACAGTTCCCTCGCGGGACAACCTCCAAGGGAATTCGACTAAACTATTCGAGTTCCCTCTCCCCCATGCTGCGAGGTCCCATGCGCGCTACCGCTGCTCTGCCGCTCCCGCTGCTGCCCATCTTCCTGCTCGCCCTCTCGCTGGGCGCCCAGGCCTTCGAGGTGCGCCGCGTCGCCGTCGGCCTCGACCGACCGGTCTTCCTCACCACCCCTCCCGGTGACCGCGACCGCGTCTTCATCGTCGAGCAGCACAGCGGGGACATTCGCATCCTGCGGCTGGCAACCGGCAGCCTCGAAGCCACGCCCTTCCTCACGGTCGGCGGCGTCGCCACGGGCAACGAGCAGGGCCTGCTGGGCCTGGCCTTCCATCCCGACTACGCGAGCAACGGCTTCTTCTACGTCTACTACACCAACCCGGCGACTCAGGTGCGCCGCTACCAGGTGAGCGCCGATCCCGACGTCGC
>JABSQX010000073.1 GCA_013215615.1 Myxococcales bacterium
AGCTGGACATCATGGCATTGTACATTGGCATCTATATTTGAGGACCAGGTCGCCGAGTACGTTGAGGGCCTCCTCGACCTGGGGGGAGAGTTTGTCCTGGTCATCGTCGGAGGACTCCGCGCCCGCGGTGTCGATGGGTGCTTCGAGGTCTTCTGTGCCTTCCGTTCCTTCCGTCTCTGCCGGTGCCGTTCTGACGAGAGGTGCGGGTTGCTCCGATGGGGTTTCCGGACTGTCCGCGTCGTCGTCCTTCACGGTGGCTTCGGCAGCTGCGCTCTCCGGGGCCGCGTCTTCGCCCGCTTCCTTGGCTTCCGCCTCCTCTCTGCGTTTGAGCAGGTCGGCGAGCCGAACCAACCCCTCGCTCTCGCGGACCTCGGCGATGCGTTCACGGAGTTCCGCGAACTCTTCGCTCTCATCGAGTCGCTCCTGGGAGCGGCGGGCGAGTTCGCCGATCGTGGAGTGGCTGACCCGGCTCCAGCGGTCGGTGGGGCTGATGGCGTTCGCGTAGCTGCTGAGGAAGGGGCCGATCTCCTCGCTGGGCAGCGCGAAGGGTTGCGCGATTTCTCCGGTGTCGTCCGCGGACAGCAGTGTGGGGATCACGATGTCGGCCGCGACACCGCTGTTCTGCGTCGACTTTCCGCCCGGGCGGAAGAAGACCGCCGTGGTGATCTTGAGCGCCCCCTTGCCGGGAGGCAGGGGGGTGACGGTCTGGACCGTGCCTTTCCCGAAGGTGTGGTCGTCTCCGGTGATCACCGCGCGCCGGTAGTCCTTGAGGGCGCCGGCCAGGATCTCGGACGCCGAGGCGCTCATCCGAGAGGTGTGGACCACCAGGGGGCCCGAGTAGAGGATCCGGTTGTCTCGATCCCGCAGCGGGGTGAGGCGCCCGCGAGCGTCCTGGACCCCCACGATCTCCCCCTTGCGGATGAAGAAGCCTGAAATCTCCACTGCGTGGTCGAGCAGTCCGCCCCCGTTTCGGGAGAGGTCGAGCAACAGGCCGTCGGCCTTGGCTTCCTGCACCTCGACGAGCAACTTTGCGATGTCCGAACTGCACTGGCGCTCGTCCGGGCTGGCGTCTCCGTAGAAGGAGGGCAGCTCGATGATGGCGAGCTTGTAGGTCATGGCATCGACGACCCGTTCCTCGAAGCGCAGCTTGGCGGCCTGCTCGGCGAGATCGATCTTGTCGCGCACGATGGAGAGCGGGAAGCGCTCGCCCTCGTCGCCTTCTTGCCTCAGGACCGTGAGTTCGACCGTGGTGCCCTTCGTGCCCCGAATCAACTTCACGGCGTCGCGCAAGGGCATGTCGATGATGCTGGTGGCCGTCTCACCCTCCTCTGCCACCGCGATGATCTTGTCCTTGGGCTGTAGGCCATCGTCGCCCAGCTTCGAGGCTGCGCCGCCGGGGATGACGCGATCCACCACCGAGTAGCCGTCTCGCTCCATCAGGGCCACGCCGATGCCCTCGAGGGAGAGCGACATCTGGATGCGGAAGTCCTCGAGGTAGTCGGCGGTGAGGTAGTTGGAATGCGGGTCGAGGGCCGACGCGAAGGCGTTGAGGAAGCTCGCCAAGACATCCTCCCGGGGGATCTCCTGGAAGCGTTTGACCCGCAGCTCGTAGCGCTTACGGAGCAGTCGTCGGGCCTCCTCGAGGGTCTCCCCGGCGCTCAGATAATTGGAGAGCTGGAAGTGCAACAGCTTGAGGAAGATGGCGTCGCGCTCTTCCTGGGTGGCGGGTCGGCCGCGTTTTTCGGGGTCGAGGACGAGTTCCACGCTTTCGTCCAGCGCGAAGGTTTCGTCCGATAGCCGCTCCTGCGCGAAGGCATCCGCTTGCTTGTGGCGTTCGAGCATGCTCGCATGGATCGAGGTGATCGCCGAGCAATCGCCTTCTCGCAGCTGCTGGAAGACCCCGACCAGCGATGCCTCGACTTGCGCGGCCTCTTCCTCGAGGAGCAGCGTGCGCGAGGAGTCGAGCCGCTCGAGGTAGGTTTCGATGGCGCGGGCCTCGATTTCCGGCGTGAGCAGGCGCTGACTGACGTGGGAGTTCAGGAACTGGCGCGTCAACGGCGGNAGGTTCTCGCAGATCAGCTCCGCGGACGCCGGCTGCTGGAGCAACGCGAGGGCCGCGAGGAGTGACAGGGACAGGATATGGGATCGACGCGCCATGGTCCTCCAGAGCTTGTATCGGCCCGAGCCTTCTCCCGATTTAGGGTAGCGCGCGAATCCTTTTCCCAGGCAAGAATCGCCCCTCAGTAGCGATAGTGGTCGGGCTTGTAGGGGCCGTCCAGGGGCACGTCGATGTATTCGGCCTGGGACTCGCTGAGCCGGGTGAGCTTCACCCCCAGCTGCTCGATGTGCAGGCGCGCGACCTCCTCGTCGAGGGCCTTGGGGAGGACGTAGACGGACTTCTCATAGCGCTCCGGATGTTCCCAGAGTTCGAGTTGGGCGAGCACCTGGTTGGTGAAGGACGCGCTCATCACGAAGCTGGGATGCCCGGTCGCGCAACCCAGGTTGAGGAGCCGGCCCTCGGCCAGGATCAGCACCGAGTGGCCATCCGGGAAGATCCACTCGTCGTACTGGGGCTTGATGTTCTCGCAGCGGATGCCGGGAATCTTCTTGAGGCCCGCCATGTCGATCTCGTTGTCGAAGTGCCCGATGTTTCCGACGATGGCCTTGTCCTTCATGCGGGACATGTGGCTGGCGGTGATGATGTCGAAGTTGCCGGTGGTGGTGACAAAGATGTCCGCGGACTCTACGACGTCCTCGACGGTCTGGACCTCGTAGCCCTCCATGGCGGCCTGCAGGGCGCAGATCGGATCGATCTCCGTCACGATCACCCGGCAGCCCTGTCCGCGCAGGGCCTGCGCGCAGCCCTTGCCCACCTCTCCGAATCCACAGATCACCGCCACCTTGCCGCCCAGCATCACGTCGGTGGCGCGCATCAAGCCGTCGGGGAGGGAATGGCGGCAGCCGTAGACGTTGTCGAACTTGCTCTTGGTCACCGAATCGTTGACGTTGATGGCAGGGAAGAGCAGGCTGCCCTCCTTCTCCATCTGGTAGAGACGGTGCACGCCGGTGGTGGTTTCCTCGGAAACGCCCTGGATGCCTGCCGCGATGGCCGTGAAGAGGCCCTCATCCTTCAGTTGCAGGGCGCGCAGGGTCTCGAGGATGATCCCCCACTCCTCGGATTCCGTGTCCGCGTCGAAGTCAGGCACCTTGCCGGCAGCCTCGTACTCCGCGCCCTTGTGGACCAGCAAGGTGGCATCGCCGCCGTCGTCCACGATCAGGTTCGGGCCACGGCCGTCGGGCCACTTCAGGGCCTCCACCGTGCACCACCAGTACTCCTCGAGACTCTCGCCCTTCCAGGCGAAGACCGGGATGCCTTGGCGCTCCTCGGGGCTTCCGTTGGGTCCTACCGCCACCGCGGCCGCCGCGGAGTCCTGGGTGGAAAAGATGTTGCACGATACCCAGCGCACGTCCGCCCCCAACTCGCAGAGAGTCTCGATCAGTACGGCCGTCTGCACCGTCATGTGCAGGCTGCCCATGATCCGCGCGCCCGCGAGGGGGCGGCTCGCCCGATAGCGCTCGCGCAGGGCCATCAGCCCCGGCATCTCCTGCTCCGCGAGGCGGATCTCCTTGCGGCCGAACTCCGCGAGGTCGAGATCTCGCACCTTGAAGGGCAGTCGTTCGGGTGTGGGCACGGTGGGTCTCCCTGTATGGCTGGAATCACGGGTGGGCGTATCGGCCGCTGCTCCCCGTGTATTTATCCCTATATGCGGATATAGTGTTATACATGGACTCCGAGGCGTCAAGACAGCGATTCTACTCGGAAAAGTTCCTGGATCCGGCCTAAGCTCTCGATTCTCTGCCGTGTCCACCATTCTCCACACCATCGTTCCCGTCTTCTCCATCCTGGCGCTGGGCGTGCTGCTGGGGGGGCGCGCGGGCGTGCAGGCGCGCACGCTCTCGGAGGTGTCGCTGTGGGTGGCGTCGCCGGCGCTGGTCTTCTCGCTGTTGGCGGACAACTCGCTGGCCCTCGAGCTCATGGCGGTGTTGGCGGGCGGGGCCGTTTTCGTGGGGCTCGGCACGGCTGCGTTGGCGCTGTTCTACATGCGGCTTTCCGGGCTCGGGCGCGGCTTCCTCTTGCCCTGCGTGTTCTTCAACGCCGGCAACATGGGCCTGGCTTGTGCGCGCCTCGCCTTCGGCGAGCCAGGGCTCGAGGCGGCGGCCATCATCTTCGTCGTGCAGGCACTCCTGACGTCGTTCTTCGGGTTGTGGATCGCGAAGGGCAGGGGTGGCTTCGAGGAGGTGATGCGCGCCCCGCTCCTCTACGGGAGCGTGGGCGGACTGGCGGTGGGAGTCGGGGGAATCGAGATACCGGCCTTGATCCTCGAGCCCGTGCGCATGCTGGGCGCCATGGCGATTCCCCTGATGCTCCTCAACCTGGGACTGCAGCTCCGGGAGTTGCGGGTCAGCGACCTCGGCCACTCGCTGATGGCGGTGTTGCTCCGCATGGGGGGCGGCGTGGCCTTCGCGTTCGTCTACGTGAGCTGGCTGGGCGTTGGCGGCGTGGAGGGGCAGGTACTGCTGCTCGCCTCGGTGATGCCCGCAGCCGTGATGACCTCGGTGCTCGCCGAGCGTTACGACGCGGCTCCGGCCCTCGTGGCCTCGGCGGTCGTTCTGGGGACCGCCTGCAGCGTGGTGGTGATCCCCGTCCTGCTATGGGCGGTTGCCTGAGCGGGATCGCCCTCCGGGCACGTACGTCGAGTCGCCGCGCCCTGGCGCCCGGATCAGTGGATGGCGCCGGGCTCGCGCAGCTCGAAGCGGGCGATGTGTGCGTCGAAGCTGGCTCCGCCAGACCCCTGCATCTCGTAGATGCCTTCCATGGAGCCGAAGGGAGTGGAAAGCGGACACCCCGAGGTGTACTCGAAGCTGTCGCCGGGCTGGAGGTTCGGCTGCTCACCCACCACGCCCGGTCCGCGCACCTCCTCGATGCGTCCCGTGGCGTCGCGGATGATCCAGTGCCGCGAGATCAGTTTGCAGGGGCGCTCGCTCTCGTTGGAGATGCGGATGGTGTAGAGGAAGAACCAGCGGTGCTGCGCGGGCGCCGAGTGTTCGGCGGAATAGCGCGCCTTGACGGCGACGCGGATCCCTTCCGTGACCTGCTCCGAAGTCGTTTCTGACAGGGTCTTCGCGCCTCCGGGCTCGCGGCGAGGTGTCGATCTGCCGCCCGCGTAACTGGGTGCCCCCAGTCTAGGGTCGGCCCCCGAGCTTCCGCTACGCTGCGCGGGTGCCTCCGGATGACATCTGGATCTTCGGTTACGGGTCCATCGTCTGGAAGCCCGATTTCCCCTACGCGGAGCGCGCTCCGGGCTGGGTCGGCGGATGGTCTCGGCGCCTATGGCAGGGTTCGCCGGATCATCGCGGTGTTCCGAGTTCGCCCGGTCGGGTGGTGACCTTGGTCGAGCGCGCCGGCGCCCGCTGTCTGGGGGTGGCTTTCCGCGTGCGCGGCGCCGACCGCGAGGTCGTGATGAGTGAACTCGACGCTCGGGAGAGCGGGGGTTTCGTGAAGCAGCGGGCGGCCTTCCACTTCGCGGAAGAGCCGCGCGCTCCGGTCTCCGCCATCACCTATGTGGCGCCTCCGGACAACCCGAACTTCCTGGGCGACGCCTCCCTCGAGGAAATCGTGAGGCAGGTGGGCGCTGCGCATGGCCGAAGCGGTAGCAATCTCGAGTACGTGCTGCGTTTATCGGACAGCCTGCGCGAACTCGGGGCCGAAGACGAAGAGGTCTTCCGGGTGGCCGGGCGTCTGCGCGAGAACGGCTGAGAGACGGCTGTCGCTCAGGAAGCGAAGGCCGGCATCACCTTCTCGGCAAAGAGGCGCGCGGGCTCCCGGGTGTCGCGGCCGAAGAACTCGATGACGAAGAAGCTGACGCCCATGCGCCGGTGCGCTTCGATGCGCTCGATCACTGCCTCCGGTGAGCCCCAGATGCCGTGTTCCTCGAGGCCTGCGCCCATGTGACCCCCGTAGATTTTGCCCGCCTTTTCCAGCGCGGCGCGGGCCGCGACCTCGTCCTCGCCGAGGACGACCACGCACTGTTGCGAAATCTCCAGCGAGTCGAAGTCGCGCTGGAGTTCGTCGCAGCGGCGGCGCAGAGCCTCGACTTTGGCGGGGAGCTGCGCCTGGAAAACCGCCATGTTGTTCCAGATGTCCGCGTGCCTCGCGGCGATGCCCATCAGCACCTGCTCTCCGCCTCCGCCGATCAGGATTTCCGGGGGAGTCTCCGGGCGCGGCGAGCAGCGCACGCCAGACACCGAATAGTGTTCACCCTGGAAAGTCGCCTCGTCCTGTCCCCACATCAGCTTCATGATCTCGACGGACTCCTCGAGGGCCTGCAGGCGCTCCCGGGTGCCGGGGAAGGGACAGCCGTAGGCCTCGAACTCGGGCTGGAACCAGCCGGCGCCCAGCCCCGCAATGACGCGGCCCCCGGAGATGTGGTCGAGTGTGGCGATCTGCTTGGCGAGCACCGCGGGATTGCGGAAGAAGGGCGGGGTGACGAGGGTGCCGAGCTTGGCGTGCTCGGTGATGGAAGCCACCGCGGAGAGCTCCGTCCATGCCTCGAGGATCGGTGCCTGGGGGTTCGGGACTCCCAGCAGGTGGTCGCAGACCCAGAGCGAGTCGAAGCCCAGGGAGTCGAAGCAGGTGGCGGCTTCGCGCACCTCTTGCCAGCTGCGCTTGATCTGCGGGAGGGTGACACCGAAGCGGAGGGGTCGGGGCATGGGGGCCTCCTGGCGGGAGACGCGCAGTCTACGGCTTCTCGCGGGCATCCGATACCCTGGGTGAGATGCGACGGAGGCCGCAAGACAGGCGGGGGTGGCGCCGGTGAAGCGCCTGTTGGTGGTCGAGACCGGTGATCCCGTGCCTCCGCTTCTCGGGAAACGTGGGCCCTTCCGCGGCTGGATCGCGGCGGGGATGGGGATCGCGGAGGGGCAGGTCGACGTCCTTCGCGTGCACGAGGGCGCGCGCCTTCCGCCACCCGACCAGCCCGCGGGCGTGGTGGTGACGGGCTCCCCCGCCATGGTGAGCGAGCGCCTGCCCTGGAGCGAGCGTGCCGGGCGTTGGCTCGTCGACGCGCTGGCTGCGGGCACGCCGGTGCTCGGGATCTGCTACGGCCACCAGTTGCTCGCTCAGGCTCTGGGCGGGCGGGTCGGCCCCAATCCCGCGGGACGCCAGATGGGCACCCAGCGACTGGAACTGGAGTCCCACGCTGTCGGTGATCCCCTGTGGTCGGGCTTCGGGGAGCGGGGACTCGTGCAGGTCACCCACGTGGAATCGGTGTTGGAGTTGCCAGCGGGTGCGCGCCTGCTGGCGCGCACCTCCAACGACCCCCACCACGCCTTCGCGGTGGGCTCCCGGGCCTGGGGGCTGCAGTTCCATCCCGAGTTCGATGCGGCGGTGATGCGCGGCTATCTCGAGGAACGCCGTGGCCTGCTCGAGGACGATGGACAGGACGCCGACGCCCTGCTGGCCGCCGTGGTGGAGACGCCGGGAGCGGCCTCGCTGCTGGCGCGTTTCGCGGAGATCGTCGCGGAGTTGGCCGAAGCGGCGCCGCTTCCGGCGGCGCGCACTCTCTCCGTTTCGAGGCAGGTGGGGGAAGAGCGCCAAGCGTTGCCTCCACGACTCGTACTCTTCGACGGAGTTTGCGGTTTCTGCGACGCGGCGGTGCGCTGGCTGGTCGCGCACGATCCCGGCGGTCGCTTCCACCTCGCCCCCTTGCAGGGGGCGAGTGCCGCGGCGCTGCGTGCGCGTCACGGCGACTTCCCCGACGAGGGCGAGACGCTGGTGTACGTGGAGCAGCAGGGGGGCAGTGAGCGCGTGCACCTGCGCTCCGACGCGGTGCTGCGCATCTTCGCCGAGTTGCCTGGGCCGTGGCGCTGGCTGGCGTCGTTGCGGGTGTTGCCCCGGGCGCTGCGCGACACCCTTTACGCGGCATTCGCGCGCATCCGTTACCGGGTCTTCGGGAAGCTGGACAGCTGCCGGGTGCCCTCGCCCCAGGAACGGGCACGTTTTCTGGATTGAGGGATCGCCCGACCGGGAGATCCCCGCTCTTCAGGCCGTCTGGATCTGGCTCGCGGAGCGGCGAGTCGCCCAGTGGGAGGCGGGGTTGTTCGCGAAGAAGGCGGGCCGCTCCTCGAGCACACGCGTCTCCAGCCAGAGGCGCTTCAGGTGTCGCACCCGTCCCGCGGCGCGGTCGTCCTCGTAGGCGGTGCGCGCATGAAGCACGTGGTAGTTGTTGACGAACTGCATGTCGCCCGCCTCGAGATCCATGAAGACGTTGTAGCTCGGGTCCGCGCACATGGCGTCGACTAGCTCCATGGCGGCACCGGCGTCCGGCTGGATTCTCGGCGCCTCCGCGTGGCGCTGGGAGGATTGGATGTAGGGGGGGATGTAGCGGGTGAAGAGGCGGTCCCCGAAGTCGCTGAAGACCGGGATCTCGTACCAGGGGCGCCCGCCCGCGGGCTCTTCGCCGCGGAAGTCGAAGGGCTGGGGGAGGTAGAGGGCCGCGGCCAGCTCGGGGGCCTCGCGTACCAGGTCGTTGTGAATGGCCACGGCGTTGGCGATCGTGGAGGTGCCGCCACTCCGCGCCGTTTGCAGGCACATGAGTCCGACCAGGTCCGAGCCGTCCGAGTGGTAGGGGAAGCGCACGCGACCGATCTCGTTGCCCCGAGAGGTGGGGTCGGTGGCGGATTTCCCCTGGTCGGTGACGTCCCCGAGCACGTGGCCGTGTCGGTTCTGGGGCCAGGGCTCCCCCAGGTGCATGCCGATCCCCCAGTAGAGGAGTTCCATCTCGGTCTGGCTGTAGCGCTCCCGTTTCAGGCCGCGAAGCAGCGCGAAGCCACGGCCGTCGATGAGTTCGCGTTCGAGCGCCTGCAGTTTCTTCGAGAGGTCCGGGAGCGGGAAGTCCTCGCGCCGGATGTCGATGAGGTCGACCCCGCGGGCTTGCGCCCGTTGCAACGCCTCGTGGAGTTCTTCGCGTTCGTTCTCGGAGAGGGTCACGGTCCAGGATTCGGGGTTCACGACGTCCCCGGAGCGCCACTCGGCGTGGGTCTCCAGAACGCGGGGCAGGCCCGGCTCCGGCTCCCGGCTAGTCGCCGTAGGCACCGGAATCCTCCATGGCATCGGGCAGGGCCGCGGGCTCGGATTCGTCCAGGCTCGCGAGGTAGCCGAACATGGCCAGCAGCATGATCGCCACCGCCACCACCGCGGGCCAGCGCTTCTGCGAACTCTGGGACACTGGGGCCTCCCGGGGCGGGCGACGGCCATTTCCAGCACCCGCGAGCCGTCGCGCAGATGCTTGAGTCTACCACGGGCGATCTCCGCCCTACCATCCTCGGACGCAGCACTGCGGCCTGTGGCATTCTCCGTGGACCGGGAAGCCTCGGTGGGCGTTCCCCGGCTGGAGGATTCCGCGGTGAATCGAGCCCAAGAGAAGTTCGGATCGCCCCTGTCCTTTGTGAGCAAGAAGATCGAGTCGCAGCTGAACGCCATGGTGCAGGACTTCATCCGCCAGTCTCCCTTCGCGGTGCTCTCCACCTCGAACGCCGCGGGAGAGTGCGACGCTTCGCCGAAGGGTGGCCGGCCGGGCTTCGTGAAGGTGATCGACGAGGGCCACCTGCTGGTGCCCGACATCGCGGGCAACAAGCTCTTCCAGTCCTACGAGAACGTGGAGGGCAACCCCAACGTGGGCCTGCTGTTCCTGATTCCGGGCTGCGACTGGACGGTGCGCGTCAACGGGGGCGCCTCGGTGGTGGAGAAGACGGAGGCGGGGCTCGAAGGAGCCGAGGTCGAGGTCTTCGCGCCGGACGAGAACAGCCGGATCCTCCAGGGTCTGCGGGTGACGGTTCGCGAAGCCTATGCGCACTGTCCGCGCGCTTTCACCTTCTCGCGCCTATGGGATACGGAGACCATCCAGTGCGCTCGCGACGCCAAGGCCAATCGCTACTGGCTGGACCGCTGGCGCGAGGGCCTGAAGGAGCCGATGGAGATCTGACGCGCTGCCCCTCGCCCGGGACCGTGACGCCCTGCTTGGCTTCCGGCGTCCGCGCGGGGAGCCCCCGCCGCTACAGGGCGTTCAGGGTTGGGGGTCTTTGCGCAGGACGCTCTTCGGGTCCACCCCCAGGCGCTCGAGCGCCGTCGGATACATGTCGCCCTTGAGCTTGCTCATGATGGGGTGGGCCTTCTCGGCCAGGGGCGCTGCCAGTTCCACGGCCTGCGCGACCACCTGCTCCTCGGGAGCCACGGCGTCGACGATTCCGCGCGCGAGCGCTTCCTCCGCGGGGTAACGCTTGCCGGCGGTGATCACCTCGTGGGCGCTCTGGTGGGGGAGTCGGGCCTGGATGAGGGCGGTCATTCCGGGATGCAGGGGCATGCCCATGTTGATCTCCGGCATGCAGAAGTATCCCCGGTCACTGCGCATCACACGGTAGTCGTGGGCGAGCGCCCATTGTGCTCCGGCTCCGAAGGCGTGCCCGTTCATGGCCGCCACGGTGATGGCGGGGAAGGTCAGGGTGCGGGCGAAGAGCGCGAGGACGCTGCTCATGTAGGCGGCCGCGCCTTCGCGATCCTGCGCGTTCATCCAGTCGAGGTCGAGGCCGTTGGAGTAGAAGCGGCCCGCACCGGTGGTGACCAGCGCGGCCGGGTTTCCAGCGGCCTCCACTTCGTCGAGTGCGCCCGTGATCGCGTCCAGGAAATCCGGACGAAAGCGATTTTCGTCCCGGTCGAGCTTCAAGACGAAGACGTCACCATGTTGTTGCAGGTCGATCACGCGATTCTCTCCCATTGAGGTTCGTCCCGGTCCTTCACCCGCTCCTTCATGCCTCCGGCCACTCGTCCCAGGCGATGATCTCCTCCACGGGACGCCGCTTCGCCGGCCGGAGCGTCGGGCCCGCGAGGTGGGCAACGGGGATCAGGCAGGCCTGGAGCCAACCCTCGGGGATTCCGAGCAGCTGCGCGACCGCGTCGGCCTCCACGAGGTGCGCGGTGGTCAACGTGGAGGCCAGCCCCCGGCTGTGGAGCGCGAGCTGGAAGCTCCACACCGCTGGGAGGATCGAAGCGAAGAGGGTGGCGGTGTCCACGTAGCGCTGCCCTTTGACGACTTCCCCCTGGAAGCAGGGAATCACCAGGGCCGGCACCCGTGCCAGGTCGTCGGCGAGCCGCAGGATGGTCTCGGAATGGCGAACGCCCGCCGCGTCTCCCTGGGCGCGGCGCTCGGCGAGCAGGGCGAGCATCGGTTCCCGGAGGCCGGCGCGGTAGTGCCGGGCGACGCCCCGCTTCCGGGCGGGATCGCGCACCACCAGCCAGCGCCAGCGCTGGGCGTTGGAGGCATTGGGCGCGTAGGTGGCCAGCCGGATGCAATCGCGCAGGTCGGCCTCGTCGACGGAGCGCTCGAGGTCGAGCCGGCGCCTGACCGCACGCGTGGTCGAAAGCAGGCGATCTACCGTGGGGCGCTCGAAGGGATCCATG
>JABSQX010000074.1 GCA_013215615.1 Myxococcales bacterium
GACGAGAGCAACGTCTCCCGCACATGGCGTCGGCTCCGGCGCAAGGCGCAAGCACACGGCGTGCGCCCGCTGCGGATTCACGACGCCCGTCACACCTTTGCGAGCCTCGCCCTGGCATCGGGCAAGAGCGTTCGCTGGGTGGCCTCCCAGCTCGGTCATGCGAGCCCGGAATTGACCCTGCGCGTTTACGCCCACGCACTGCGAGAGGAAGAAGCCGACCTCTCCTTCCTCGATTTCGGCGGCACCAAACGGCACCCCCGCGGCACCAAGGACCGAAGCACCAATCCGGCTCGAAGCGCGCCCCGCTCAAACCCGCGTCGTGCAATGGGAAACGTGGCACGCCGGGAGGGACTCGAACCCCCGACCCTCAGGTTCGAAGCCTGATGCTCTATCCAGCTGAGCTACCGGCGCGCATCGGGCCCGTTGCGGGAGGCGCCGAGGCGCTTCCCGCTTCGAGCGCCGCCGCGGCAGGTGCCACGGCGAACCCGGGTCGAGGGGTGGATACCCGAGGAGGCGCCACCCCGCCAGCCAGCGGTTCCACCGAGCCGCCTCGCACCTCCCCCTACTCTCTCATAGCTCCGCGTATTCGAAGTTTCGGATGGGATCGCTGCCATCCCAGTTCGCCGCGTCCGCGATGCCGCTCGCGTAGATCTCCCGCAGGCGGGGATAGACCTCGAGGAACTCGATCCAGACGTCGGGCATGGCGCTCGACTGGCAGTAGTAGTAGCGGTAGCCCGCCTTGTCGCGCATCTCGCAGACGCGCTCGAAGCCCTGGGCTCTCGCCCGCGCGATGTCGGCGTCGACGTCCTCGCTGAAGAACGCCATGTGATGCACCCCCCAGCGCTGCGCGCGGATGTAATCCTGGTAGGGGGTCTTCTCCTCGACGGGGTTCAGCGACTGCACGAGTTGGATCTGCAGATCGCCCATGTACGCGAGCCCTTCGTGGATCCGCAGCGTGAGCGACTCCCCGTCGAAGCGGGAAGCCAGCTCGATGTTGCGAAAGCAGGTCCACGGCCCGAGACCGGCCTCGCGCAGCCAGTGCTGCATGGCGGCGTCCATGTCCTCCACGAGGTAGGCGACCTGCACCACCCTGCCGAAGCCCCGCCCGATCGAATCCACGGCCTGCTCCTCCACTCCTGCTTTCTCTGAAAACGTTAGCGGAGGCGAGCGCCCGTGGAGCGGCCCGCAAGCTGCGGAAAGCGCAGGATTTTCGCCTATAGTCGGTGACTTCAGCGCTGGCAGGGACCCAAGCTCTCGCGGGTCCCACACCCCAAGGAGGAACCCCGGTGAGCAACGACACGAGCAACCCCTACGCGGACCGCTCCGCGCGGCCCAGCTACCTGCGCGGCGACGCCGAGTACTCGGTGGTCCTCATCGACACGCCGGCTCCCCACGTGCGCCGAATCACCTTGAACCGCCCCGAGAAGCGCAACGCGCTCAATCACGCGCTGCGCGGCGAGACCCTCCACGCGCTGCAGACAGGCGACATGGACAAGGAGGTCCACGTGCAGATCGTGCGCGGCGCCGGTCCCTCCTTCTCCGCGGGTTACGACCTGGGGGGTGGCAACGAGGGCCTCGACTATCCCTTCTTCACCGCCGGAGGCGAGGGGCAGTGGCCGCGCCACGTCACCGAGGGTTGGATGAGCATCTGGGATCTCGCCAAGCCGGTGATCGCCCAGGTCCACGGCTACTGCCTGGCGGGGGGCAGCGAACTCGCCACCGGCTGCGACCTCGTCTACATGGCTGAGGACGCCCAGATGGGATACCCGGCGGTCCGCTTCGGGGTGCCCGACATGCACTTCCACTCCTGGCTGGTGGGCATGCGCAAGGGCATGGAGATGATGCTCACGGGCGATTCGATCTCGGGCGTCGAAGCCGCAGAGCGCGGCTGGGCGAACGCCGCCTTCCCCGCCGAAGAACTGGAAGCCAAGACACTGGAGATGGCCTCACGCATCGCCCAGATGCCCCAGGACCTCGTGCAACTCAACAAGCGCGTGGTGCACCGACAGATGGAGATCATGGGCTTCCGCACCGCGATCCGCGCGGGCACGGAACTCTGCACCCTGGGCATCCACACCAAGACCATGGACGAGTTCGTGGCCAAGATCGGCCCGGGCAAGGGCAAACTCACCTCGGCCTTGCAGGAGCGGGACGAGAAGTTCGGCGACTACCGGACCTCCCACACGCGCGATTAGGCGCCCCCGCATGCGCGAGCCGGATCCTGGAAAATTCGCGAGGGGCTCACGCGGAGCCTGGTTGGTGGCTTGGGGCCTGGCGGGCGCCTGGCTCGGAGTGATCGACGCTGCGCTGGGGCTCCACATGACCCCCCTGCTGGCGGGCCCTTTCTGGGAGCGCCTGGGAACCATGGGCACGAGCATCGCGATCTTCGCGCTTCCCATCACGGTCCTGGGCGCCGTGCTGGGAAGATGCTTTCCCGCCTGGGTCGAGGCCCACGCCGCCAGGAGAGAACGCGCCTCGCCCGCGCGCCGCAGCGCCTGGCGAGCGGCTCCCCTGTTGGCGGGTCTGGTCGCCTCCAGCACCGGAGGCGAGCACGTCCCCTTCCACGCCGGAATGTCGAGCGAGCAGCCTCCGAACCTGATCCTGGTATCCATCGATACCCTGCGCGCGGATCACCTGGGCACCTACGGGTACTCGAAGCCCACCAGTCCCCGGCTGGATGCGCTGGGCGTCGAGGGGGCGGTCTTCGAGAATGCCTACTCGCCGTCGCAGTGGACGCTGCCCTCCCACGTCTCCATGTTTACCGGCCTCGATCCGCTGGCCCACGGAGTCCTCTACCCCAAACAGTCCCTGCCTCTCGGACACGTCACCCTGGCAGAGAGACTGGTGTCCCAGGGCTACGACACCGTCGGCTTTATCGCGACGCGCCGCTTCTCCTTCGTGGGCGCGGACCGAAACATGGACCAGGGTTTCGAGCGCTACCAGCACTCCCCCTACCCGCGCCGCTTCCTGAAGGGCGCCCTCGTCCGCTGGCTCGACTACGCGGCCTTCAAGTACCTCGACGGGGGCCTGGGCCAGGCCCCGCTGCAGGTCGAGGCAGCCGTGCAGTGGATGCAGCGCCACGCCGAACGTCCCTTCTTCCTCTTCCTGCACCTGATGGAAGTGCACTCGAACGCCGAAGGGCCGCTCGCCTACGGCGCCCCGGACGACGTCGCGCTGCGCTTCTGCCCGGAGGGCATCGGAACGTACGACGGCTGTGGTTCCAGCGGCGCCTGCACCAGCTTCCGGCTCTACGAACTTGACGACGGCGCCCCGCCACAGCCCGACGAAATGCGCGCGCTGGTCTGCCTCTACGACGGCTCAATCGCCTTCACGGACGCCGCGCTCGGGCGGCTCTTCGACGCGGTCGACCAGCTCGGACTCGCAGACCGGAGCTTGATCGTGGTAACCGCCGATCACGGCGAGGCCTTCCTCGAGCACGAGCGTGTGCTCCACAGAACCGTCTACGAGGAGGTCGCGCACGTGCCCCTCATCCTGCGCGGCCCCGGGGTCGCAGCCGGAACCCGGATCGCCTCGCCCGTACAGCTCATCGACCTGCTCCCCACCTTTCTCGATCTGGCGGGGCTCCCGCCCGATCCGGGCCTGCAGGGACGCAGTCTCGCGGGGCTGCTCGCCGGGGTCGCAGACGCCGCGCCCGTCGACGCCTTGACGATCGGTTCCTTCGACGCACAGCGCTCCGCCCTGGTACGGGGACGCTGGAAGCTGATCTTCGAGGCCCCGGGACTGAACGAGGAACTCTTCGACCTCGCCTCCGACCCCGGGGAAGCGCAGAGCCGAGCGCAAGACCCCGCCTTCCAAGACCTGCTGGAAGAAATGCGGGACCGCGCGGCACAGCGCATGCGGGACAGCATCGCATTGAATAGCGACAGCTTCGGCGGCCCGAATCTCCGGGAAATCGATCTCTCGGAGGACGAGCGGGCGCAACTGAACGCGCTCGGCTACGTGATCGAATAGCGCTCAGTCCGCTGGCAGCGTCCACGCCCGATGGTCTAGCGTGGGGTCGCGAACCCCACGAGGAGGGCGACGATGGCCCAAGCGAGCGCGATCGAGGATCTCGCCATCATCGATGTGGATGCCCACATCAGCGAGCCCCACGATCTCTGGACCTCCCGGGCGCCCGCGGCCTACCGGGATCGCGTCCCGCGCGTCGGAGAGTTGAACGGCACGCGCTGCTGGATCGTCGACGGCGACGTGGAACTCGCCATGGTCACGCCGGCCAGCGTCGTGAATCGCTCCGGTGAAAAATCCCGAGGCATCGAGTTCTTCGAGTGGCAGATGGAGGACGTGCACGTCGCCTCCTATGACATGCAGGCGCGTCTCGAGGTCCTCGACCGCTTCGGGATCTACGCCCAGCTCATCTACCCCAACGTGGCGGGCTTCGGGAACGAGCGTTTCCTGAAGATCGACGACAGCGACCTGCGGCAGGCCTGCGCGACGATCTACAACGACGCCATGGCGGAGATCCAGGCCGATACCGGCGGGCGCATCCTCCCCATGGCACTGATGCCCTGGTGGAACATCGAGCACTGCGTGGCCGAGGTGGAGCGCGCCGCAGAGATGGGCCTGCGCGGCGTCGTGATGTGCAGCGACCCGGACAGCATCGGGCTTCCCGATCTCGCCGAAGAGGCCTGGCTGCCCTTCTGGGAAGCCTGCGCGGACAAGCAGATGCCCGTCAACTTCCACATCGGCGCGGGCGAGACGTCCTTCAACATGTTTGGGCGGGCCGCCTGGCCCTCCATGGGCATCCGCCGAAAACTGGCCCTGGGCTCGGCGAGTCTCTTCATGGAAAATGCGCGCGTCATCTCCAACATGCTCTACAGCGGCGTGTTGGACCGCTTCCCCACCCTCAAGATCGTCTCGGTGGAGAGCGGAATCGGCTGGATCCCCTTCATGCTGGAGTCCATCGACTACGAGTGGACCGAGACGGGTTCACAGCAGGAGTACGATCTCCCCATGCCGCCCTCCGAGTACTTCCACCGCCAGGTCTACGGCTGCTTCTGGTTCGAGAAGACGGCGCCGACCCGGCTCATCGACGTCATCGGCGAGGACAACCTGCTCTTCGAGACGGATTTCCCGCACCCGACCTGTCTCTACCCGAACGTGAAGGAACACCTGGCCGAGATCACCGCAGACTGGAGCGACACGACCCGGCGCAAGATCCTGCAGGACAACGCGGCGGCCCTCTATCGGATCGAGCTTCCCGCCTGAGACCCCAGGAGCAACCGTGACCCGGAACCCCCTCCACGAGGTCGCCATCGTCGGCGCCTACAACACGCGCCAGGCCAGAACGCTGGATGGCGAGACGGACCTCTCCATCATCCATGACGCGGTGCAGGGCGTGCTGGGCATGGCGGGCCTCTCCCAGGGCGACGTGGACGGCGTCAACATCCACACGATGCGCGGCGGCCTGAGCGCCCGCAACGGCGTGCACATCCTGGGCGGCCACCCCTGCTGGACGGGCAACGCGGAGATGGGAATCGCAGCGGTGATGGAGGCCGCCGCCGCCATCGCCACGGGCCAATGCCACACCGCGATCATCGCCAGTGGCCAGGCGGGAATGTACACGGACCGCAGCGCCACCTCGCCCTGGACCCGCCCCAGCAACGAGTTCGTGGAATGCTGGGGGCTCTACACCGCCGCCGAGTTCGCGCTCATCGCCAAGCGTCACATGGCCCTCTACGGCACCCGCCCCGAGTCTCTCGCCGAAGTCGCCTCGGCGATCCGCATGAACGGCGCCCGCAACCCGGAGGCCGTCTACTTCGGCCGCGAGGTCACCCCCCAGGACGTACTGGATTCCCGCATGATCGCCGACCCCTTCCACCTCCTCGATTGCGCGATGAACTCCGAGGGCGGCGGCGCGGTCTTGATGACCCGGGCCGAGCGCGCGAAGGACCTCGCCCTCGATCCCCTCTACGTACTGGGCGGCGCGTTGGACCGGCAGGGCATGGCCTACGTGACCCCTCCGGTCTGGGACAAGTACGGCTACGTGGGTCGCCGGGCCGCCGAGTTGACCTTCGGCCAGGCGGGCCTGGGCCCCGCGGACGTGGACGTCTGCGAGTTCTACGACCCCTTCTCCTTCGAGTTGATCCGGCAGTTCGAGGCCTTCGGCTTCTGCGGAGAAGGCGAGGGGGGAGACTTCGTGATGGACGGCACCGTGCGCGTGGGCGGCCGTTACCCCCTCTGCACCAACGGGGGCATCATGTCCTTCAGCCACTGCGGCGTGGTGCAGATGCTCCAGAAGGTGATCAGCGCCGCCCAGCAACTCTGGGGCCTGTACCCCGAGGAACTCACGGTACCCGACGCCAACGTGGTGATGATCTCCAACGGGGGCGCTGGGGCACTCTTCAACGACACCATGCTGGTGGGAAGGGAAGCCGCATGAGCGCCCCGGAGCGAGGCGACATCCCTCTTCCCCGCCCCACGGCGGTCTCCGCCCCCCACTGGGAGGGCTGCCGGAAGGGCGAACTCCGCGTGCAGCGCTGTGACGACTGCGAGGGCTACGTGTTCATCCCCCAGGCCTACTGCACGCACTGCTTCTCCGAGAAGCTGCAGTGGGTGCGCTCGTCCGGCCGCGGCGTGGTCTACAGCTGCACCACCATCCACCGCCCCCAGCGCCAGGAGTTCGAGGTCCCCTACACGGTGGCCATCGTCGAACTCGAAGAAGGCTGGCACATGCTCTCGAACGTCATCGACTGCCCGCACGAGGAGATCGAGGTCGGAATGCCCGTGGAGGTCTTCTTCCGCGAGATGTCCCCAGAGATCACCCTGCCCATGTTCCGCCGGGTGGAAGGGGCGGAGATCGTTCCCCCCAGCCGCCCGGAAACGGCGTAAACACCGAAGCGCCCGCCGGTCCGTGAAGGCTCCCCAACTCATCTCCGCGGACGCGCACGTCGTAGAGCCCCCCGATCTCTGGCTCCAGGGGCTTCCGGAACGATTTCGTAATCGCGCGCCGCGCCAGTTGCAGTTCGCGGAGGGCGACGCCTGGCAGGTCGAGGGCGTGGCGGACCCCTTCCCCTTCGGCTTCATCCAGTGCGCGGGGCTTCCGCCCGAGGAGACCCATCTCTGGATCCGCTGGGAGGACGTGCGTGCCGAGGCCCGGGACGCCGACGCGCGTCTCGCCGCCATGGACGCTACCGGCGTCGAAGCCGAGATCCTCTTTCCGTCACCGCGCCTGCAGAACGGCATCGCCCTCAACCCGGACGCCGACTTCCAGCTGGCCTGCGTGCGCGCCTACAACGACTGGCTCTTCGACTGGTCGTCGCGGGATCCCGAGCGCCTGGCGGGCATCGCCCTGATGCCCAACGTGGGCATCGAAGCAGCGGTCGGCGAGTTGGAGCGCAACCTCTCTCGCCCCGGCATGCGGGGCATCCTGATCTCCCAGTTCCCCGCCACCGGATTCGACCTCGCGGAGGCGGACGATCCGCTCTGGGCACGCTGCGTCGAGGCCGGCGTGCCGGTGCACATCCACGTGGGCCTCTCGGGTTCACCCTCGGGCACCCCCGCCAAGGCCCTGGGCTTCCCGAACGCTTTCACGGGCGCCTTCCGCTTCTACGACCCCACCGTGCGCATCCCCGAGATGATCTACACGCGCGTCTTCGACCGCTTCCCGGAGTTGAAGGTGGTCTTCGCCGAGGTCGACGTGGGCTGGGTGCCCTACGTGATGGAGCAGCTGGACGACCGCTACTCGCGCCAGAACCCGCGACTCCGGCACCCCCTCGAGCACCGGCCCAGCGAGTACTTCGCGCGCAACCTCTACTTCACCATCGTGAAGGACCGCTACGGGCTGAAGAATCGCCACGCGGTGGGCGTCGACCGCATCCTCTGGTCCAGCGACTTCCCTCACGCGGGCTGCGACTTCCCGAACTACGNGGCGGAGATCGAAGCCGATTTCGAGGGCGTGCCGGAAGCCGAGAAGCTACGCATCCTCCACGGCAACGCGCGGCAGCTCTACTTCTCCGGGCCCTGACGACCCGCCTCGAGATTCCGGAAGCGGAGAAGCGAGCCGGCAGGGCCTCAACGCTCGCGGTGGGCGATGGTGGTCTCGATCACCCGGTCTTCCTCGCTGTAGTTCGGGGTGATCGCCAGGCGACGGACGGTTTCAGGGGAGCGCAGCACGCTCACCACCTGGGCGGCCACGCTCTCGGCTTCCATCATGCGCCCGTACATGTAGCCCTTGCTCGTCCAGCGTTGAACGAGATCCTGGAGGACTTCGATGTCGGATTCCACGACCTTGCCCGAAATGGTGTCGCCCATGGCGATGGTCGTGAAACCCACGTCGTGGTGTTCCCCCTGCCAGGCGCGCACCAGGGTCTCGAGGGCCACTTTGCTCACCACGTAGGGGGCCATTCCGTAACGCGGCGGGTGGTCGTCGACCGCGATGGAGGAAAAGAAGACCGCCTTGCCGCGGCTCTCTTTCAGGTGGGAGATCGCGGCCCGAGTCACCAGCGTGGCGCCCATCACGTTGGTCTCGAGGGTGTTCTGCCAGGCCTCCGCGTCCATCTCCTCGATGGGGTTGTAGAGGGTGATTCCCGGGGAGTAGACCAGGGCGTCGAGCCCGCCGAAGGCCGCCACGCTCTGCTCCACCACCGCCGCGCAGGATGCCGGGTCGCGCACGTCGCAGGCCAGCGCCATGCAGTGGGCACCGACCTCCTCCACCACCTCCCGCAGCACCTCGACCCGCCGGGCCGCGAAGGCCACGCGTGCGCCCTCCGCGGCGATCGCCCGCGCCGACGCCAGGCCAATGCCCAACGAGGCTCCCACCACCAGAACCCTTCGACCCGCAAGGTCTCCTGACGGCACCTGTCCCCCTTCTTCTCTCTCGCGGGCCGCGAAAGTGCTTCCGCGATCCCCCGGAGCCCCGGCCACGACGGGCGCTCTCGGAGCGGCTGCCAGCATAACAGTTCGCCCCTGCCCACGGGGACGCAGACGAGGCCCCACGCCCGCGCTTCGCGACGGCAGCCCGGGAACTCGCTGCCGAATCTTGCCGGCCCGCGGAGTCAGCGGATAGACTTCCCTCATGGCAGGATTTGCTCTGAGAAGGACGCCGTGACCGTGAAGATTGCCTTCGTCGCCAGTTCCTCCACCGCCGCGCTCGAGGCACTCTCGAAACTCTCGGATCGCTACGGCAACCACGATCCCGACGACGCGGAGATCCTGGTNGCGCTGGGCGGCGACGGTTTCATGCTCCAGGCCATGCACGCCAACATGCAGCGGCGTCTTCCCATCTACGGCATGAACCGGGGCACCATCGGCTTCCTCCTCAACGAGCACAGCGATGAAGCCCTGATGGAGCGAATCGAGGCCGCACAGGTCGTGGTGCTGAACCCGCTCTCCATGCGCAGCGTCGACAGCGCGGGGAACGCCCAGGAGGCCCACGCCTTCAACGAGGTCTCACTGCTCCGGCAGACACGCCAGGCCGCGCACCTCCGCGTCTCCATCGACGGCAGGACCCGGATCGACTGCCTGACCTGCGATGGCTGCCTGGTCGCGACCCCGGCCGGCAGTACCGCCTACAACCTTTCCGCGCACGGGCCCATCCTCCCGATCGGCTCCGGCGTCGTGGCCCTCACCCCCATCAGCGCCTTTCGCCCCCGGCGCTGGCGAGGAGCGGTGCTGCAGCAGAACGTGTGGATCCGCTTCGATGTGCTCGACCCCGGCAAGCGCCCCGTGAGCGCGGTGGCCGATGACTTCGAAGTCCGCGACGTCGCAGAGGTCGAGGTTTCGGTGGATCACGACGCCGAGATGAAGCTCCTCTTCGATCCAGGCCACAACCTCGAGGAGCGCATCCTCAACGAGCAGTTCGTGCCCTGAGACGCTCGGCCCCGCCCCCGGCCTGCATGCCCGGCGCGGAAGCCGCTACTTGCTCTCGAAGATCCAGATCCCCTGCCAGTCCGCGGGCGGGGCAGCGCGCAGGTCGCGGGTGCGATCCACCAACAGGCGACTGGCTACATCCTCGGGGCGCGCAGCCAGGGCTTCCGCGAACGCGCTTTCCGCCGCCTCCCAGTGCCCTCCCCGATAGGCATCGAGGCCCGCAGCATGAGCTTCGAGCCAGCGCGATTCTCCCGGCTTGGCAGAACGCTCGGCGATGACCTCGAAGATCTCGCAGGACTGCCGCCGACCCTTCACGCGAATCGTGTCGAGTTCGCGTACGAGAAAGCCAGCCGGCAGCCGCGCCGCGAAGTCCCCACTGCAGAGCACCGCCGCACCGTAGACCTGACTCAGGCTCTCGAGGCGGGAGCAGAGATTCACTCCGTCGCCGACGATCGTGTAGTCGAAACGCAGTTCACTGCCCAGATTTCCCACCACCACAGGCGCCACGTGAAGACCGATCCCCATGCGCAGGCGCGCGAGCCCGGCGATCTCCGGGTGGAGGCCTGCCAGGCCCTCCAGCCCGGCCTGCATGGCCAGGGCCGTTTGGCAGGCATGACGGGGGTGCTCGGCGACCGGCAGGGGAGCACCCCAGAAGGCCATGATCGCGTCCCCGATGTACTTGTCGAGTGTGCCAGCGCTCTCGAAGATGATGCGCGTCATGGCGCTGAAATAGGCGTTCATGAGCAGCGTGGTGTCCCGCGCTCCCAGGTCTTCGGAGATCGCGGTAAAGCCGCGCAGGTCGCTGAAGAGCATCGAGAGTTCGCGCTCCTCCCCTCCCAGTGCGAAGCTATCCTGTTTTCGGGTGAGTTCTTCCACGACTTCCGGAGGCACGTAGGTGGAGAACATGCGCCGGACTCGGCGACTCGTGACCTCCACGCCCAGGCTGCGCGTCACCTCCACCGACAGGTAGACGATCACCAGCGTAGTCATGGGATAAGCGAGATTGAGCCAGACCCCGGCCTCGCTGAAGGCCAATACACTGGCGGACACGACGCTGAGCCCGAGCACCAGCGCGAAGCACGCACTGGCGATGGCGCCGCCCGTGCGCGGCACCACGACGATCAAGAGCAGTCCGATCCCGAGGATCAGTGCCAGTTCCGCGACCACCAGCCAGTCGTACCGCTGCAGGACTTCAGCCGAGAGCAGGCCGTCGAGGATGTTGGCCTGAATCTCCACGCCCGGGAAGGAGGCGCCAAAGGGCGTGGTCTGCGAGTCGTAGAGCCCCACCTCGGTGGGGCCCACCAGGACGATGGTACCGGCCAGCCGCTCGGCGCCGACGCGTCCCCGGATCACGTCCGCCGCCGAGACATAGGGAAAGCTGCCCGCCGGGCCGCGGTAGTCGATCAAGACCCCGCCGCCCTCATCGGTGGGAAGAATCTCGTCGCCAGCGCGAACCTCCACCAACCGGTCCGCATCGCCCATCAGGACGGCCCGACTCCCTGTCGCCACCTCGTAGACGGCGAGAGCGAGCGAGACGTAGAAGGAGTCCTGGCAGCGCGCGACCAGCGGCGCACGCCGGATCGCGCCGTCCGGGTCGAGGGTCGCGGTGAAGAATCCGGACCTGCGAGCCGCCTGTTGAAACTCCCGCAGGTTCGTCTCGAGACCCGTGCAGGTGAGGATCGGCGCCCGACTCTCCACGGGAGCCCGGGCGACGGAGACCTGGGAACGTCGAATCGACCTGCGCGCATCAGCGAGGCGCTCCGGGGCATCCGCCTCCGCAACACCCGTCCGGAAGAAGTAGCCGAGTACCACGCGACCCGATTCGCGGATGGCAGCAGCCAGCGCCGCATCGGTGTCCGCTTCGGCCAGGGCGTCGTCGATGCGCCGGATTCCATCCGTCGCTTCGGGCCCCTCTCCGCCGTGCTCCGCCAGCACGCGCCGCGCCTCTTTCAGGGCGTCCGCCTCGATGGGCGTCTCCCGCTCGCTGAAAATCATGTCGAGCCCAATGGCGCGAACCTGCGCGTCGTCCAGGCGCTGGATGAGCGTGGCCAGGACACTGCGAGGCCAGGGCCAGCGTCCCAGTTCGTCGAGGCTCTCCGCGTCCACGGCCACGACCACCACTGGATGCCGGGGAGCGCTCTCGCCGCGCACGCGGAAGCGCCAGTCGAGGAGCGCGTACTCGGCGCGATCGAGCAGCCAGGGATGCGCGTAGAAGAGCCCCAGCGAAAGGGCGAGCGCCGCCAGGCCCACCGCGCCGGCACGTGCCACCGGGCTCACCGAGAGTTCCCGGCGCTCAACTCGTCGAGTCGCCCGGTCGGCGCCATGCTCGCCCGCTTCGCGCGCCTCCTACTGAAGAGGACCCTGCTTCAGCGCGCAAAGAAGTTCGCCGCGTAGATGGTGTCCACGTGCTCCCGGAGCTCCCGGACCCTGCCGTTCTCGAACTCGAAGATGAACACGTAGAAGTTGTCGTAGACATCGCCAGCGGGTGTCCGCGCCTTGATGTTGGCCTCGGCGACTACCACGTCCCCCTCCTCGAGCATCAGCAGCACGTCGAAGGTCTGGCTGCCCGGCTCGAAGGTCTCTCCCACGGAAGCCACCATCATGTCCGCGATCTTGCGGTTGCCTCGATGGGTGCCCGCGAAGGGTGCGGGAGCACTGCGAGGGATCACCCATGTCGCATCCTCTGCCAGCATCTCGCAGAGGGTCTCTTGGTCCCCGCTCGAGATGGCATCGAAGAAGCGAAGGACCCGGTCCTTGTGACTCCCGGCGGGCATGGCTCGTTTCCTCCGCGATCCCGCACCAGCATACCGGAACGTCGCCTTCGGCACGGCGTGGCGCGGGGCGTGCTTGCAGGGCCTGGATTCGCGTGCCCATATCGGCTGGAACCAAGACCCGCGAGCCCAATCGTGGTGATTTAGCCTCACCGATGTGAAAATGCAGCTTTCCCTTGACTCGAATCCCACATTCGTGACAAAATCCCCACGCAATTGGGATTGGAGAATCCCCCCAACGCCGAGGTACGAAAGATGTCGCTGCGCGGTCCGTCGAAATGCCTGGGAATCGCACTCAGCTCACTGCTTCTGGGAGCTTGCGTACTGCCTATCCAAGACAAGCCAGCGCTCGACGTTGCCCCCCTGCAACTCTCTCCCGGGGAAGAACTGGGCGTCGACCGCGTACTGATCCTCACCGACTCGTCGAGTTCCATGTACCGCCGTCCGGAGGCGCAGGCCCGGGCCCTCACGCTGGCCGTGATCTCGGGGCTCCCCGACGATCCCAGCGGCCAACTTGAAGCCGGGGCCATTGCGTTTGGCGGCAACGAGCGCGTCACGATCCCCTTGGCGCCCATGGACCGAAAGCGCCTGCTCGACTACGCGCGGGCACTGAAGCCCCTGGGCGGTCTCTCGGATCGCCGGGGCACGCTCTTCGGTGGCGGTGGCATCACTCCCCTGGATGACGTCTTCGCGGAAGTCTCGACGGAACTCCAAGGCCGGTCGGGGCGCACCGCCATCGTGCTGATTTCCGATGGCGAACCCACCCTGCCCGAACGCGCCCGGCACGCCGCTGAGCAACTCATCTCAGGAGGAGCGGGAGGCCAGATCTGCCTGTTTACCGTCCGAGTGGAGGGTGACCCCGAGGGAGACACCTTTTCCCGGGAAATCTCCGACCTCAGCGGCTGCGGGAGGTCCCTGAGCGCCGCGCAGCTGAGGACCGCCGGGGCGATCACCAACTACACGCGATCAGTGCTCGCGACCGTGCGCTCTCCCTTGCCTCCGGTGGCCGCGCCGCCGCCCTGCGAAAGCCGTCTGCAACTCAGCGACATCGAGTTCGACTTCGACCGGGCGGATCTCCTCCCCAACAGCCGGAGCACCCTCACCGACATCGGGAAGCAGTTGCGGGGCTGCCACGACGTGAGCATCGAAGTCGGTGGCTACGCGGATTCCACGGGCGGCGCGGCTTACAACCAGGCCCTCTCGGAGCGCCGCGCGGAGTCCGCACGACAAGCACTGATCGACGCCGGCGTGGACCCCGCCCGGCTCTCCACCCGGGGCTTCGGGTCCACCCAGCCGGTCGCCTCCAATGACACCCATGCCGGCCGCGCGAAGAACCGCCGGGTGGAGTTCCAGCCCATCGACTAGGGGATGAAGCCCCGAAAGGGTGGGGTCGGCCTCAGCGCTTGCAAATGTCCCTTTCGCCGCTCGGAATCGCACACACCAACCTCAACTGCGCGCAGCTCGAGCGATCGCTGACCGCCTACCGGGACGGTCTCGGACTCGTCCCCATGAGCCACACCAACCCGGTGCCCCAGGAAGGCGGCGGCTTCGGGCTCAGCGGACACGTGCAGTGGGACGCCTACATCCTCCACGACGACCGAGGCCTGCAGTCCACCGCCCTCGACCTGCTCGAGTGGAAGATCCCCGGGCCAATCGCTGGCCCTCCCCGGGCAGCCAACCAGCTGGGCCTGGCGCGCCTCGTTTTCAGCGTCCCCCAACTCGAAGCGGAGATCACGGGCTTCCGCGCGAAGCTACCCACCGGTTTCGAGCAGGGCGAGTTTCGTTGGGTCACGGATCCCGACGGAATCAGCGTCGAATTCAGGCAGGCCCCGGGCAGGAGCCGCCTGCAAT
>JABSQX010000075.1 GCA_013215615.1 Myxococcales bacterium
GCGGCCCAGAGCAGCGCGGCGGCGACGTAGACGTCGCGGTTGAGGGCAGGGCCTCCGTCCAGGAAGGGCAGGGCGACGGTCATCTGCAGCAGCATCACGCTGAGGTGCGCGATGGCGGGGACGAATGCGGCCGCGACGATGGCTTCCATTCGCCCTCCCGCCAGCTGCAGGATGCCCACCAGGAAGGCGCCGTCTGCGAGTGGGTTGCTGACCACGCGGCCCAGTTCGGAGCCGCCGCGGACTGCGAAGACCGAGCGGACGGGAACCGGCATCACGAAGCGTCTCAGAGCGGCCGCCGAGAGCAACGTCCAGATGACGAAGAAGGCTAGGCGGTCGCAGGTCGCGAAAGCGATGAACCAGGGCAGGTCGGCGCGCTCGGTGGCCTCCACGAGCCGCTGCCAGTCGGTCGCCCAGCCGAACGCGTAGGCGAGCAGGCCCGCGGAGATCGCCCACGGCAGCAGTGCGCGCAGGCCGCTGGAGATTTTCCCCGGCATCGTTCCCATGCTAGCGGCGGGCGTCTCTGCCTGCGGAGTTCAGCTGCTCTGCCGCGCTCCGCCCGGCTCCTCGACCAAGATGGGGTTCCCATACTGCGGAAGGGCCCGATACAGCTGGATCTTGGTGCGTGGGCCCACCAGACCGTCCGGCTCGAGGGCCTCGGCGCGCTGGAAATTGCGAACGGCCTCCAAGGTGCGGGCTTCGAAAACGCCGCCGGGAACCCCCGAAAGGAATCCGAGTTCGAGAAGCGAGGTCTGGAGCCAGCGAACCGCCGTGCCTTGCTGCCAGGGTTCGAGGATCTGGGGGAGCGCCTCGAAGTCCCGCCAGGGGACGAAGGCGTTTCCCGTCCAGCGGGCTACAAAGTCCAGGACGTCGACCCGCACGGTTTCTTCCGGGAGCAGGCCCTGCAGGTCGACCTGGTTGCCCATGATCGCGCGCAGCAGCACCCAGCGTTGCGCGCCCTGCGCAGCGCGCAGCTCCACGAGCACGGGTAGATCGAGTTCCTCCAGCATCGACAGATCGGCGGATTCCACGCTCAACGCTTGTAGCCCCTGTTTGCGCAGCACGGTCAGCGCATCCGCCAAGCCCAGCAGGGCGGCGTCGCTACGCGGAAGATTCCACGCATCCAGCGCCGCGTTGCCCGCCGCAGCGATCACGGTCGCTTGGCTACGCGTGGGCAGCACCGCGTCGAGGATCTCGGTTCCCGAGACGGCTGCGCGGTCGGAAACGTTGGATGCTCGGGCGACGGGCGGCGCGCCCCGAGCGGGCGGGGGCGCCGCGACGCCGGCGTGGGTCGCCCGCGCAGGTAGGGCCAGGGCCACTACGAGGGTGGGGTCCTCGGCCGCGGGCGCGGGGACCTCCGGGAGGATGGGGCCCTCCAGCACCGCGATGCCGCCGGGCTGCAGCAGTGTTCCCCCGACCAGCAGGAAGAGCGCCGAGCCCAGGGCCAGGGCCAGCCTCGCGCGAGGACGGCGGGGGCCGGGGAGCGCCTGTCGCGCGGGGTCAATCTCCTGGGCGACCCCGCGCAGAAGCTTCCGGTCGAGCTTGCGGCTCCCCGCCGCGTAGCCCGCGAGCAGCGCGCGGTCGCAGAGCAGGTTGATGACCCGGGGGACGCCTTGGGAGAGGTCGTGGATGAGGGAGAGCGCGGCCTCGTCGAAGAGGTTCCCGTCTGCGCCCGCGATGCGCAGGCGGTGGAGCACGTAGTCGTGCGTCTCCGGCTGCGTGAGTGGCCCCAGGTGCCACCACACACCGATGCGCTGTCGCAGCTGCCGCAGTTCCGGGATGGAGAGTTTCTCGTCGAGTTCGGGCTGTCCGAGCAACACGATCTGCAGCAGCTTTTCGTGAGAGGTCTCGAGGTTGGAGAGCAGGCGGACCTGCTCCAGGGTTTCGATGGGAAGGGTCTGGGCTTCGTCGATGATGAGCAGCACCCGGCGCCCCTTCCGCTTCTTTTCCAACAGGAAGGCGTAGAGGTTGCGGGTGAGTTCCGGGAGCGAATCCGGCTTGCCCGGCAGGTCGAACTCGGCGTGGATCTCGTGCAGCAGGTCCGCGGGGCCGAGGTGCGGGTTGAAGAGGAAGGCGACCTCCGCATCACTGCCCAGCCGGTCGAGGAGCGTTCGGCAGAGCGTGGTCTTACCGGTGCCGACCTCGCCACTGATGGCGATGAAGCCCTCGTTTTCCTCGATCCCGTAGATCAGGTGTCCCAGCACCTCGCGGTGCGTGTCCGAGAGGAAGAGGTAGCGAGGATCGGGACTCAGCGTGAACGGCTTCTCGCGCAAGCCGTAGAACGCCGTGTACATGGCTCGTCACTCCCCCGGGTGCCTGGCTGCCACGCTTCGAAAGGCGGAAGACCGCCACCGTCACCATAGCAGTGCGGGTGGGTCTGCGGGCGGACTGGACGCTCAGTCCAGCGCGAAGCAGCGGGCCGCGTTGTCGCGCAGAACCCGCCGCACGTTCTGCGGCGAAAGCTCCGGTCGGCTGGAGACGGCCTCCACGATGCCCTCGGTCAGGGCGTCGGGGTGCGGGTAGTCGGAGGCGAAGACGATGTTCTCGTCTCCCAGCAGCGAGAGCATGGCGGGCAGGCTCTTCTCCGCGGGGTCTGCGGAGATGAAGCACTGGCGCGCGAAGATCTCGGAAGGCTTGCGGGCCATGGGGGCACTGGCGTGCCCCCAGGACTCGACGTGCTCGTCCAGGCGCTCGAGCCAGTGCGCGATCCAGCCGCAGCCCGACTCCAGGAAGATGACCCGCAGCCCGGGGTGGCGTTCCAGCACGCCGCCGCAGGTGAGAGCCAGGCAAGCCATTTGCTGTTCGTGGGGGTGCGAACAGACGTGGCGGTAGAGGAAGTTGTCGAAACGGTCGCGACCAGATTGGGGGAGATCCTGGGTGGTCCCCTCGTGGATGGCTGCGGGCACGTTCAGCTCTTCCAGGCACTCCCAGAGCGGTGTGTAGGCCGGGTCATCGAGGTTGCGGCCCGCGATGGGGTTGGGGCGCAGCATCACGCCGCGACAGCCGAGTTCGCGCACGGCCCGGCGCGCCTCCGCGACCGACTCCGCGATGTCCCCCTGCGGGACCACCGCGACGCCCAGCAACCGCTGGCGGTCCGCGCTGCGGAAGTCGTAGAGCCAGTCGTTGTAGGCGCGGCACAGCGCGATCTGTGCGGGCCCCTGGGCGAGCCCCGGGAAGTAGAGGCCCACGGTGGGGAAGAGCAGCGACTGCTGGATGCCCTGGCGGTCCATGTCCGCCAGCCGCAGCTTTGCGTCGTGGCCCCCCGCGATCACGGGCCAGCCCTCCGCGGGGGCGGGAATCGGGGCCTCGAGTTCTCCCGCGATCAGGTGGCGGTGCCGCCCCTGGTTGTCGACCACTACCCGGGGCGCATCGTCGTGAAAAGGGGCATCCAGGTGTTCGCGCCAGGCGGCTTCGGGCTCCATGACGTGTCCGTCGGCGTCGATGACCTCGATCTGGCTCATGGAGGGTCTCCTGTATGGAACGGGGCCGCGGCCCGGGAGTGTTCGAAGCTCGTGGGCGGCTGGGCGCTCAGCCCTGCAGGGGCCGCATGCAGCGTTCCGCGAAGCGCTCCATGGCCGCCCGCTTCGCATCGAAGGAGGAGGTGGGCTGCCCGTCGAAGAGCAACGGCATCTGGATCACGCCGGTGATTCCCGCCTCCTCGAGGCGACGCAGGTCGTCGGCCTCCACCTCGTGGTTCAGGGCGACGATGGCTTGCCGGGGTGCGTCAGCGCGGCCCAGTTCCGCCCGGGTCTTCTCGAAGCGCTCGAGGTGCGTGCGAATGTCCGCGAGGTCGTAGTGGGAGCCGATCCAGCCGTCGTGGTGCGCGGCCCGGCGGAAGGCGGCATTGGAGTGTCCCCCGATCAGGATCGGCACGGGGCGATCGGGGACCGGCGTCATCTGGGCTCGGGGGAGCGCGTAGTGNGCGCCCTGGTGCTCCACCATGCCGCCACGGAAGAGCGTCGCAAGTAGTTCCAGGGCTTCGTCACAGCGGCTCCCGCGGTTCTCGAAATCCTGTCCGGCGGCCTGGAATTCCTCGCGCATCCAGCCCACGCCGACACCCAGCACGAGACGGTTGCCGCTGAGCACCGCCGCCGTGGAGATCGCCTTGGCGGCCACCAGCGGCTCGCGCATGGGCAATATGTAGGCGGTGACCAGGAAGCGCAGTTTCTCGGTGTGCTGGGCGAGCGTCGCCGCCAGCATCAGCGGATCCGGGGTGGGGGCCTCCGGGAGTACCCAGGGCCGTCGGTCCGCGGTGTAGGGGTACGAGGAATCGATGCGCTCGGGGGTGATGAAGTGATCGCCCGCGGTGACGCCGTCGAATCCCAGCGCTTCGGCGGTGCGCGCGAAGTCCACCAGTTGATCGGGCTCCGTGAACGCGATGGCCTGCCAGAATTCCATGTCGTCGACTCCTCCTGCGCAAGACGCTGCCGGCCGCGGAGTGCGTGGCCCGCTCCGCGCCCTTTAGGCCCGCGCGGCGCTTCGCCCCGCCAGGCGCCCGAAGAAACTCGCGTCTCCCAGCGAGATTCCGCTCACATAGCCTACCGCGGCGATCCCCGAGGTGGTGCGGCCCGCCGCGAAGAGTCCAGCTACTGGCTTCCCCTCCGGGGTCAGCACCTCGCCGTCGGCCGTGGTGTGGAGTCCGCCCAGCGTGAAGGTCGCGTAGGTGACCTGCTCGGTTCCGATCTCGATGGCCGCGAAGGGCGGTGCCACCAGCGGCTTCAGGAATTCGCGGCCCTTGTGGAAGAGCGGATCCTCGCCGCGCGCGGCGTGTTCGTTGTAGAGCGCCACGCTCGAGACCAGGCTACCCGCCGGCAGCGCCATCTCCGCTTCGAGCTCCGCGATGCTTTCGGCCACCCAGGTCGCCTGCATCTCCGCGTCGTTGACCTGGTAGGTCTCCTCGTCGTGGATCCAGAAGAAGTGCCCGCCCAACTCGAAGAGGCTCTTCTGCCCGATACGCCCGTAGTAGGTGTCCTCGTTGATGAAGCGCTGTCCGCTTCGATCCACGAAGATGCCGCGCACCATGGGCCGGGGTGGCGTCAGCGGGATCGCACACTCCAGCGAGCCCATGTGGATCGTCTCGGCCCCCGCCGCCTGTCCCATGCGAATGGCTCGGCCGTCGTCGTTGCCGTCGCTGAGTCGCCAGCTGCAGCGGGCAGCCTGGGGGGCGTGGTGGGCGATCATCTCGTCGTCGAGCACGAAGCCGCCCGCGCAGAGCACGACGCCGCGGCGGGCCCGCGCGCGGAAGGGCTCGCCCGCCCGCCGTCCCACGCAGCCCACCACGCGGCCGCTGCCATCCACCACCAGTTGCTCGCAGCTCACGTTGCACTCGACCGCGACTCCGCGTCGCTGCACGGCCCCTTCGAGCCGCTGCATGAGGAAGTTTCCCGCTGCGGCTTCGTGTTGGGGCTTGTGGCCCCTGGCCACGCGCGGCGTGAACTCGTTGAAGGGCCAGCTGTCCTCTCCCCCGGTGAAGACCAGGCAGTCGTCTGTGGGCGACTCCATGTTCGGCTCCGGGTAGAAGCTGGGCTTGAAGGGCACGTCCTGGGCGACGAGCCAGTGGAAGTGCTCCACGGAGTCCNGGCANTAGCGTCGGATCTTCTCGNTGTCCGCCGAGGGCCCGCAGGCCACCTCGAGGAAGGCCGCCATGGTCTCGGGGCTGTCCTCGAAGCCGCAGGCCTCTTGAACCGGGGTGCCGCCGCCCAGGTAGAGGATGCCCCCGGAGAGTGCCGAGGTGCCGCCGGCCCCCCCGGCGCGCTCGAGTACGAGCGTCTCGGCGCCGGCGTCCGCGGACTCGATGGCCGCACACGCGCCCGCGCAACCGAAGCCCACCACCAGCACGTCCGCCTCCGCGTCGTAGCGGTCGACCGCCGCGGCGGGCACGGTTTCGCTATCGCGGGATGCTCGCGTCATGGGGGTCGACTGCAGTCTAGGGGGCCTCGGGGGGCGACGCAGGCGACTTGACGCGAGTGTCGGGCCTCTTCTATCAACCGATCGTGAGAACCTCGTGGCGTGTCGGCTTTCGAAGCGCGTGGGTGCGCGGACTGCCCACCCATGCGCGCTGGGTCGAGGGGGTGTGAGCGAGCCATGAAGCTCGGCATCGCCATGCCCTGGGCGAACCCGCAGGTACGGGTTCCGGTCGAGCGCGTCCTGCGCGCCGAGGCGCTGGGCTACGACACGGTCTGGAGCGCCGAGATCTACGGCCAGGATGCGATCACGCCCCTCGCCTACCTGGCCGCGCACACCCGGCGCATCCGTCTGGGGACTGCGGTCATCCAGGCAGCGGCTCGCACGCCGGCCGCTACCGCGATGGCGATGGCCACCGTCGATCAACTCGCTGGCGGCGGCCGTGTCATCATCGGGATCGGGCTCTCGGGCCCGCAGATCGTAGAGGGCTGGTATGGCCAGCCCTGGGGCTCGCCGAACGCGCGTCTGCGCGACTACGTGAGCATCATAAAGAAGGTGTTGGCGCGCGAGGAACCCGTGGTCCACGAAGGCCAGGAGATCCGCATCCCCTACCAGGGTCCCGGTGCGAGTGGGCTCGGCAAGCCCCTCAAGTCCGTGCTCCACCCCAATCCCAACATTCCCATCTACCTGGGCACCGGCGCGCCCGCGAACGTGAAACTCACCGCCGAGATCGCCGATGGCTGGTTGCCCATGGGCTACAACCCGGAGACCCAGCACACCTACCGGCCCTGGCTCGACGAGGGTTTCGCGCGCACGGGCGGCGAACGCGGCTACGCGGATCTCTCGATCCAGGCGGGTTGCCAGGTGATCGTCACCGACGATGTCAAGGCGGGCCTCGCCTCCCTGAAGCCCTTCCTGGGCTTCTACGTGGGCGGCATGGGGGCCAAGGGCCAGAACTACCACAAGGACATGATGGCGCGGCGCGGTTTCCCCGAGGCCGCCGAGCGCGTGCAGGAACTCTTCCTGTCCGGGCGGCGCGCAGAGGCCTTCGAGGCGGTACCCGACGAGTACGTGGACCAGGGCGCACTGATCGGTCCCCGGGCGCGTATCGCCGAGCGCTTCCGTGCCTGGCAGGATCTCGGCGTGGCGGGCCTCACCATCCACGGTGAGCAGGACGAGGCCTTGGAGTTGATGGCCGACTTGGCGGGAACCCGGGGCGGCGACGCGGGCTGAGCCTCGCGGCGCGCGCCGCTCAGAGCCGTTCGCCTTCCTCGAGCCCCCACACCGCTTCCACCCGTCGCTCGCTCTCCTCGCTGATGGGCAGGCGAATTCCCAGTTCGCGCGCCAGGGAAAGCGCCGCGGAGAGATCCTTGTGGGCCACCGGGACGGTACTGACCGCGACCTCGCGCCACTGGCGGTCGCTTTCGCTGCCGGGCTGCGCGGGCCGCACGCTGGGGCGCGAAAGGAAGAAGTCCACCAGCTGGCTCTGGGCCTCGCTGTGCCGAACGATCTCGGCCAGGGCGGGTACGTCCACCCCGGCCTCCTCGGCCAAGCGCAGCCCTTCGTAGACGGCGCTGCACTGCACGTAGCCGATCAGGTTGCGCGCCACCTTTGCCTTCATGCCGGCACCCAGCCCGCCCACGCGCACCACCAGCCCCCCGTAACTCTCGAAGGCCGGGCGGCAGCGCTCCAGGCTGGCCTCGTCGGATCCGACCATCACCGCCAGTTGGCCGCGTTCGGCGCCCCGGGAGTGCCCGGAGACCCCGGCGTCGAAGAGCGTGCAGCCAGCAGCCTGGGCGCGCTCCGCCACTTCGTAGAGGGTGGGCAGGTGGATCGTGGAGTGGATCACGATGTCGAGATCATCGCGGCCCGCGGCCAGCAGACCGTTCTCGCCGGCAACTACCTCGCGCACCTGGTCGTCGTCGAGCACCACCACCGCCGCCAGGTCGACCTGGGCGGCCAGTTCCCTGGGACTCGTCGCGACCGCGGCACCCTGCTCTCGCAGGGCCTCGCAGGCGCTGGGATTCAGGTCGCAGACCACGACCTCGAGGCCGTCCTGCAGGGCGCGTCCCGCCATGGCGGCGCCCATGGCTCCGACGCCGACGAAGCCGAGCCGCACGCTCAGGCCTCCGCGCGTTCGGCGATCACGCGGGAGAGGACTTGAAAGGCCATGGAGCCCCGGGGCCAGCCCGCGTAGTGGGCGAGGTGGATGACTGCGCCCTGCAACTCCTCTTCGCTGAGGTCCCCGCTCTCGAGCGCCATGCGCATGTGGATCTCGCAAGGCGACCACTCGCCCAGCGTGGTGAGCACCGCGATGGTGAGCAGGCGTTGGTCGCGGTTGGCGATGTCCTGGCGCGACCAGACCTCGCCGAAGATGTGATTGATGGTGATGTCGAGGAACTCGGTCTCGCTGGCTGCAGCGGGAGCTCCGCAGATCTCCTTGAACAGACGTTCTCCGACTTCGCGTTGTGTCTCGGCCATGGCTTTCCCTCCGGCTGGTGGTTTCGCGGGGGGCAAAGGCAGCGCGGGTCACGCTTCTGGCTTCGCCTCGCCCGGGCCCACTCTAACAGCCGCCGGGGCGGGTATCCTCTCGGAATGAGCAGCGTCCCGAGGCTCGCGGTCTTCTTCGTGCTTGGCGGGTTGCTGTGGCCGCTCATCGAGTACGCGGTCCACGGTTTCCTCGGGCACCGCATGCGGACCTTCGTATCGCCCCTCCACTGGGCGCACCACGAGGATCCCCGGGCCGTCTTCACCTCGCCTTTGGCCTGGGTGCCCGCCGTGGTGGCGGTCTTGGGGGCGCTGGGGTTGTCTCTCGGGTGGCCGGAGGGCGCGGCGCTCACGGCCGGCGCCACGCTGGGTTTCGCGCGCTACGAGTGGTTGCACTGGCGCATCCATTTCCGCGCGCCGCGCACCGCCCGGGAAGCAAGGCGACGCGCCCATCACCTCGCCCACCACTACGCGGACCCTGAGGCGTACCACGGGGTGACTACGCGCTTCTGGGACCGGGTCTTCGGCAGCCTGCCCGCCCACTGGTCCCACGATTACGCGCGCGTTGCCAAGCGCGCCCCGCTCTNGGGACCGAGCAACCTCGGGCGCCTGCGCGTTGACCGCAGCACGCCACCGCCGAGTTGAGTCTGCGGCTGCCCCTAGGCGGACTCCACGACCACCGGGATGCCGTTGGCGACGTGGGTGCCCGAGGGGACGTCCAGCACCTGCTCGTCGGTGAGATCGTTGGAGGAGACGCCGGCCTGCTGGCTTTGGGCTACCGCCAGGCGTGTCCCCTCCCGAGCGTGGCCGAAGCCGTGGGGCAGGCTGACGACGCCTGGCATCATCTCGTCGCTGACCTCGCAGAGGGCGATCACTTCGCCGCTGCGGGAGCGCACCCGCGCGTGGCCTCCCGACGACAGGCCCAGTCGCTTCGCGTCCTCGCTGTGCACCAGCAGCCGGCAGCGATCGCTCCCGGAGGCCAGCGCGGGGAGGTTGTGGAGCCAGGAGTTCATGTTGCGCAGTTGGCGTCGGCCCACCAGCACCAGGCTGTCCTCCCGGCTGCGAGTGGCGAGCGCTTCGCGGAGCCGCGGGATGTCCTGCAGCACGTAGTCGGGAGCCAGATCGATGCGACGCCCCGGCGTCTTCAAGGCTTCGGGAAGGCGGCGCTCGAGCGCGCCCAGGTCCACGCCGTGGGGCGCTTCGCGCAGGCGCGCGAGGTTGAGACCTTCGCCTTCGGGATCGAACTTGTCCCCGTAGGGCCCGACGCGCAGCATGGCGTCGATGAAGCGCAGGGGCCCGCGTTCCTCGCCCAGGGCATTGCGGGCGGCTTCGGGGCTCACGTCCGGACAGCCGGTGTCGGGCCCTACCATCTGCGCCAGCATGCCACCCAGCATCAGGTCGTCCACCTGCTCCCAGGAGACGCCCTGCATGCGCGCCCCGATCTCCGTCAGAATGCGCCAGTGATCCATGGTTCCTTCCTCGGGCTCGAAGAAGCGGGGCGACCAGCGTGCGAAGTTTCGCACTGCCGTGGTCTGGAAGAGGAAGTCGTAGTTCTCGTGCTCGAGTTGCACGGTACTGGGGAGGATCACGTCTGCGTGGCGCGTGGTCTCGTTCAGGTAGATGTCTACGGCGACCATGAAGTCGAGTTCGTCGAGTGCTTCGGAGAGGCGTGGTCCGTTGGGCGCGGAGAGTACGGGGTTGCCGCAGACCGTGACCAGGCCGCGCATGCGTGCATCGCCTGCGCTGGCAGTCTCGATCTCTTCGGCCATCAGCCCGCAGGGCAGTTGCCCGTCCACCTCGGGGATGCCGCGGGCTGCGGTGCGGTAACGCGCGTGTTCGATGGGTCCCACCGAGGGCCCGGGTTCGCTGTTGCCGGTGGCGGGGCGGGGGAACATCATGCCCCCCGGCTCGTCGAGACGCCCCGACAGCACGTTGACCACGTACACGAGCCAACTCGCCAGCGTGCCAAACTCCTGGGTGCAGAGGCCGATGCGTCCGTACCATGCGCCGTGCTCCGCGGCTGCAAAACGTCGGACCAGCGCGCGAGTGATCTCGGGATCGATGCGCGTGGCTGCTTCCACAGCCTCGGGGGGAAAGTCGGCGACGAGCGATTCCACGCGGTCGAGTCCGTCCACGAAGTCGCCCACGCGGCCCGGCGCCACCAGTCCCTCGGCGAAGAGCACCTGGCAGACCGAGAGCAGGAAGAAGGCATCGCTGCCTGGCCGGATGAAGACGTGTTGGCTCGCGATCTCCGCGGTTTCGCTGCGCCGCGGGTCGATGACCACCACCTCCCCGCCGCGTTCGCAGAGATCGCGCAGCCGGCGCCGCGCGTTCGGCGCCGACATCAAGCTCCCCTGGGAGACCAGCGGGTTGCCCCCCATGCAGACCAGGAAGTCGCAGCGGTCGAGGTCGGGAATCGGGAACATCCAGGCGTCCCCCAGCATGGTGCGCAGCGCCACGTTCTGGGGGAACTGGTCCATCGTGGCGGCGGAGAAGCTCCGCTGGGTGCCGAGCCCGCCGATCAGTGCGGGGATGTAGAGTTGCCCGCCCACGTTGTGGCCCGTGGGATTTCCGATGTAGTACCCCAGCGAATCGGCGCCGTGTGCGTCTCGAATTTCGCGAAGTCGCGCGGCCACGGTGTCGAGGGCCGTCTCCCAGTCGATGCTCTCCCAGCTGCCGTCCGGACACTTTCGGAGCGGTTCGCGCAGCCGGTCGGGATCTTCGAAGGTTTGCTGCATCGCCCAGGCCTTGGGGCAGAGGTAGCCCTTGCTGCGCGGGTCATCGGGATCCCCCTCGATGGACAGAACTTTGCGGCTGTCGCGGTCGATTTCGCAGACGAGCCCGCAGCTGGCTTCGCAGGTGGGGCAGGAGCGGTGGACGATCTCGCTGGGCATGGGCTTCCTCGCGATGGGAGGGAGCCCGAAGTCTACCGGCTCATGCGGCGCCCCGCGGCATAGAAGAAGGGGATCGAGAGTAATGAGAGGACGCCGAAACCCAGCAGTGTCCACGTGTAGGGTTCCGCGACGCCATGGGCGATCAGCGCGTCCACCAGGTAGCCGCCGCCGGTGATCCCCACCCCCAGGCCCACGAAGTTGAGCGCCAGGATGTAAAAGGCCACCACGGTGGCGCGGATCTCGGCGGGCGCCAGTTCTTGGACGGTTGCAAAGGTGGGGCCGTAGAGAACGCCCAACTGCACGAAACCGCTGAACAGGCCGAGCCAGAACCAGGGGCTATCGGGCGGGGCCAGCCGGTACACGATGCCGAGCGGCGCGAGGGCCAACAGCGTCCAGAAGAGGAAGAGCGGGCGCCCGCTGCCCGTTCGACGTTGCCACCAGTCGGCGCCCAGGCCGCCGGCCAGGTTGCCCAGGACGCCGCCCGCGATCCCCACCCATCCCGAGAGGCGCGCGATTTCCGCGCGCTCGAAGCCGCGCTCTCCCACCAGCCATAGCTGGTCGAAGGCCGCGGCGCCCAGCACGAAGTGGGTTGCCACTCCGCCGCAGATGGTGAGGCCCAACGCGGGAGAGCGGGCGAGGGCGGTGCGCAACGCGCGCAGGTTCGAGGCCAGGCTGCGGGTGTCGCCGCTGTGGGTCTCCCGGAGCTTCTGGGCGGGACGTGTCTCGCGCACGAAGAGCATGGCGATGGAGAGCAGGAGCCCCAGCGCGCCCAGCAGGTAGAAGCAGTTTCGCCAGCCGAGAGCCGGCCCCAGGTAGCCGGCCACCAGCAGGCTGACGCCTACGCCGAGCGGCACGCCCATGTAGTAGAAGCCCGACGCGAAGCCGAGGCGGTTGCTGGGGAAACGGTCTGCGAGCATCGAGAGAGAGGCGGGCGTCAGCACCGATTCCCCGACCCCGATCAACGCGCGCGGCGCGGCCAGGGAGAGGAAGCCCCGGGCCGCGCCCGAGGCCGCGGTGAGCGTGCTCCAGAGGGCCAGGCCCGCCGCGACCAGCCGGGGGCGGTGGACGAGGTCCGCGAGCGAGCCCGCCAGCAGCCCCATCCCCGAGTAGAAGAGGATGAACGCGAAGCCCGTCAACCAGCCGAACTCGGTATTGCTGAGGCCCAGGTCGGGGACGATGAAGTTCGCAAAGCTCGCCAACAACTGGCGGTCCACGAAGTTCATCACGTTGAGCAACGTGACGAAGACCAGGAACGCGTAGTCCCGGGAGGCGACGGAGTCCCCGGCTTGGGGTGCGGTATGGACGTTCACTGGTTTTCTCCGCTGGCACCTGGCTCGTCGCTGCTCTGCGGACCTCGCGCCGCTCGCGCGCTTCCGCCGACGGCCCGCACGTCAGTCGCTGAAGAGAAACTCGCAGCCGCTTCCCGTTAGCGCAGTGTCCACCGCCGCGCGATCGCCGGGGGCGAGGGCCGCGTAGGCCTCGCGCAGCCACTGGAGACACTTGCCCTGGTACTTGAAGGGGTCCTGGGTCCAGCGCGTGCCGTCTACCGTCCCCTCGACGGTTTCGGCGCCTTTTTCCAGCGCCTCCGCGTTGGCGAGCAGGAAGGGCGCGTAGGTGCGGCCGATCTCGGCCAGTAGCTCCCGCAGCGTGTCGGGCAGGGCGTCGCGCGCCGTCCAGTCGCCGGCCTCGACCTCGATGCCCGAGAGGTCCTCGACGTTGTCGCACCAGGTGATCACCCGCGGTGCCGCTGCCCGCGCCAGTGCCTGGGAGGTGGGCTCGACGCCCACGAGTTGGGAGAGTTGNCCGAAGAGCCCGAAGTCCCCGCTGCCCGGGCGTCGGCCCAGGGTGAAGCGCCGCTCTCTCAGGTGTCGCTCCAGGATGTCGAGCAGGCGCGTGTAGCTGGCCTCGATGATCGGGCCGGTTTCCGGGTTGGAGCCCACTACCGAAAGCCGGCCCACCTGGCGTTTCCCGAAGGTGTCCGCGAAGCCCTCGCAGATCGCCTCGGGGACGTCCATGTTCCAGCGCGGCAGCAGCTTGTTGGCGTTGTCGACATTCTCCTGGATCGCCCAGCGGTAGTGGAACATCATCTTGGTCACCCACTCGTCCGCGTAGTCCTCGATGAGGAAATCCAGGAAGGCAATCACCGGGTCGTCGGGGATGATGGAGCGGCCCTGGTGCTCGGCCTCCAGGCGTTTGATCTGGAACGTCGAGTCGCTGGTGGCCTCGTAAGCGCCGTCCGCGCCGGGCATGTAGACGACGGGCATGAGCGGCAGCGGCGGCGGCGGGAGCTTTTCCTGCTCGGGGGAGAGGTGGTGGATCCAGCGCGAGGGAATGCGCCGGTACCGAAGCACGGCGCGCATCTTGCGGCTGTACGGGGAGCCCACGGCTCCGACCACCAGGATGGGCTGGCTCATCTCATCTCCTCCAGGAGTGACTCCATGGTGATCGTGTCGTGGATCTGGGCCGTGCCCGCTACTCGCGCGAGTTCGCCCTGCGCGGATCCCCAGGGCAGGGTTGCGGCTCCAAGAGATCGGCGATCGTCTCGTCGGGGGCCGTGGACCCGAACCAGAGGAGCGCGTCGGCTCACGGGCCTTTCCCGCTGCGGTCTAGAAGCGGTACTGGAGGCCGCCGCTCACCGAAATGTAGGGCCAGCGCTCGTCCAAGATCTTCCTGTTCGAAAGGACACCGCTGATCTCGAGGTTAGCCACCAGGTGGTGCGTGATGTACATGTCCAAGCCGGCGCCCAACCGTGCCGCGAATTCTTTTCCACTCTCAACGGATTGCTCCTGCACGATGTCAGGGGGAACGGGACGGTTCGGGTTGGTGTTGTCGATCTCGAGCGGGAAGGTCGTGTTTTCGTACCACATGAAACCGACTCCAGTCAGCAGATAGGGCTGCAGGCTGCTGAAGGGTGCAATCAGCCGAAGGTTGGCGGTGTAAGCTCTCGCTTTGGTCTTGCCGATGGCCGCGCCCTGCAACTTCGTTTCGATCTCTGGCACCCACTCGTACTGGAGTTCCGCGGCGAGGTAGCGGAGGATCCGCCAACCGACTCGCGCATTGATCCCGTAGCTGGGTTGCGTGCGCGTGTCCGAGTAGTCACAACAGGGATCGGGAACCAGGAAGCCCTCGTCCGGCGAGGGCACGAACTGCCCTCCGTCCGTCATGGGAAACGCGCCCATGACGTTTATCCCCATGTAGAACCCGTTGCGGCTGTTGTCCTCCTCGGGACTCTCCGTGTCCGCTGCGGCCGCCCCCAGGCCGAAAAGGAGAGTGAGGGTCGCGGCAAACCCAACCAGTCGTTTCTGCAAGCGTGCGAATTGCATGTTCATCTCCCCGTCCAGACGATGCGCAGTCCCGCGCCGCCCTCCGCCACGAAGTCACCGACCTCTGCGGAAAATGTCCCAGTGGGAACGTAGTTGACCACCTCCGGGCTGCAGACCGGCGTGCCGGGCGCGCTACAGGTGCGGACTCCGCTTCCCTCGAAGCCAAACTCGTTGCTCCCGAGCAGCCAGTAGA
>JABSQX010000076.1 GCA_013215615.1 Myxococcales bacterium
GGTAGCCCCATGGAGGGAGGCGAAGGCGACGAGGGTCCCGCCCGGGAGGTCGCGGATCGCATCAACGCCGCGGGTGGACGGGCCAGCGTGAACGGCTGCAGCGTCAGCGACTTCGCGGCCACCGAAGGGCTCATCGCCCAGGCCGTCGACGAATTCGGAAAGCTCGACATCCTCGTCAACGTCGCCGGCATCCTGCGCGACGGCATGATCTTCAAGATGAGCGAAGAGCAGTGGGATTCCGTCATCGACGTGCACTTGAAGGGAACCTTCAACACCTGCCGCCACGCCGCGGCGTACTGGCGGGGCAATCGCGGCGGCCAGTACCGCATCATCAACTTCGTCTCGGGCTCCGGACTCTTTGGAGCTCCCGCACAGCCCAACTACGCGGCCGCCAAGATGGGCATCGTGGGACTCACCTTTTCCTGCGCGAACGCGCTCTCGGGCTACGGGGTCACCTCCAACTGCATCGCTCCCGTCGCCTACACGCGCATGACCGCCAGCCTCGCGGGCAGGAGCACCGTCTACGACTACAGCGGCGACGACCCGAAGATGTCCGCGCAGAACGTGGTGCCGCCGATCGTCTATCTCGCCATGGAGGAGTCGGACTGGATCAACGGCCGCATCATCGAATCCGGCAACGGAAAGATCGGCCTCTACTCGAACTTCGAGATGCAGCGCCAGTTCGGGAGCGATCGCGCCTGGGAGATGGACGCTGCGATCGAGGAGATGAAGAGCGCCTTCCATCAGGCCATCGTGAGCCCGAACCCCTTCCAACGGGCCGCGGGCTGAGACGGAACAGGGGCAAACATGGACACAGAGCGGCACCCGGACGGACGCGTCACCACCGAACGGCGGGGCGCCATCCTGCTCATGGGCATCGACCGACCCGAAAAACTCAACGGGGTCACACCCCGCATGTGGTCCGAGCTGAAGGACGCCTACACCTTGCTCGACGAGGATCCCGAGCTTCGCGTGGGTGTGCTCTTCGGCCACGGCAAGCATTTCACCGCGGGCCTCGACCTTCCGCGCTGGAGCGAGGGGATGAAGGAGCGGGGGAGCGCGCCACGCGAATCGTCGCGGGTCGATCCCTCTGCCCTCGAACGAGTCTGCCGCAAGCCCGTGGTCTGCGCGGTTCGCGGCATTACCTACACGGCCGGCATCGAGTGGAGCCTGGCCGCCGACATCGTCGTGGCAGCGGATGACTGCCGTTTCTCCCAACTCGAGCCCAAGCGCGGCATCATGGCCACCGCCGGCGCCACGCTCCGCTTCGTGGACCGCGGCGGTTACGGGAACGCCATGTATCACCTGCTGGTGGTGGACGAGTTCGACGCCGCCGAGGCCCACCGTTGTGGACTCGTGCAGGAGATCGTGCCGGCGGGACAAGAACTCTCGCGAGCACTCGAACTCGCCGAGAAGATCTCGGCACTCGCACCGCTCGCCATCCAGGCCACCCGCGAATCGGCACGCCTCTACCTGCGCGAAGGCGAAGCGGCCTGCGTGGCCCGGCTCTCGGACACCCAGGAGCGGCTCGCCAACACCGAGGACGCGGAGGAGGGCGTGCGCTCCTTCGTCGAGAAGCGCGATCCGGTGTTTCACGGCCGCTGAGGGCGAACGCGAAGCACTTTCCTCCGGACCGCGGCGAAGACCCCGACAGCCCGAACTGGAGAGGAAGCCAGAGTTAGCGTATCGTCGGCCCGTTGTGCAGGCACGCGCCTGTGCGG
The DNA here is from genome assembly GCA_013215615.1 of Myxococcales bacterium. Taxonomy (GTDB): domain Bacteria; phylum Myxococcota_A; class UBA9160; order UBA9160; family SMWR01; genus JABSQX01. The sequence continues at coordinate 1,722 of JABSQX010000076.1, forward strand.
TCACAGGTGAGCGCCCATGACCCTGCTCGATCGTCTGCCCGTTACCGCGCTGGCGCTCGCGGTCCTGTTGGCAGGGACCCCCGCTCCCGCCGAGCCCGAGCAGCCGCCCCCCGCGGCGGCAGAGAACATCGGACGCGAGCGCTGCCAGACCTGTCACCGGCAGGAGACCGCCCACTGGGATCCCACCGTGCACGGGCGCGTCTTCGCCAGCCAGCCGCGCACCGAGCAGCAGGCGCTGCTCTGCGAGGCCTGCCACGGCCCCGGATCCCTTCACCAGAAGGATCCCTTCAACACCGACCTGATCACCGGCTTCACCCGCTCTTCCAGCACTGGCGTTGCGCGCATGAACGAGACCTGCCTCTCCTGCCACGCGGGCGGAGAGCGCATCCACTGGACGGGCTCCGTCCACGAAAGCCTGGATCTCGCGTGTAGCGACTGCCACAACCCCATGAGCCAGCAGTCGGTCTCGGGGCTGGAAGCGCGTCGCAGCGCCTCGCGCACCTGCTTCACCTGCCACCCCCAGCAGCGCATGGACTTCCGCAAGCGCTCCCACATGCCCCTCCACGAGGGCAAGATCGCGTGCACGGACTGCCACAACCCCCACGGCTCCGTCACCGAGCCGCTGCTGCGTGCCGATTCGGTGAACCAGCTCTGCTACCAGTGTCACGCGGAGAAACGCGGCCCCTTCCTGTGGGAACACGCGCCGGTGGTGGAAAGCTGCATGAACTGCCACCTGCCCCACGGCTCGAACCACGAGTCGCTCTTGAAGGCCTCCGCGCCCTTCCTCTGCGAAGCTTGTCATGCCCAGGGGGGCGGATGGGGGCACCCCAGCGATCTCCTGACCCGCGGCAACCTCGCAGATGGGACGTTTCCGGACCCACGCGCCATCGGCCGCGGCTGCGTGACTTGCCACGTCCAGATCCACGGCTCCAACCATCCCTCGGGTGCAAGGTTCCACCGGTGAAGCGGAAGGCAGCGACGAGGATGCGCGGATCTCTACGAATCCCGCTCTTGCTCGCACTCGCCGCACCCCCTGCACTCCCCAGCTTGGCGGAGTCGACCCGGGGCTCCATCCTCGACCCCACGGGCGGCGACACCACGCGCGTCGTGGAGCCGCGGGGGATGTCATGGATCCGCCCTTTGCGTCGACGTACGCCCACGGGTTTCCTCTACCCCTACCCCCTGGAACCCCAAACCCTGCTCGCCCTCGACGAGGAATGGAAAGGGGGCGCATCTCTGGATATCGGGGGACTCNCAACCACCGGGGACGACGACGAGACGCGATTCTGGCGTTACGCGGACTGGGGGTCGAACTTCCTCCTCAATTCCTTCCGGCTCGCCTTCTTCCAGGAGGAGAAGGGCCTCTACGCCGAAGCGCGCGGCGGGGCGGTCGGGCGCGAGGATCAGTTCTACTCCGCGGAGTTCTCGTGGCTTGGCCGCGCGAGGCTACGCGGGAGCTTCAGCGGCCTGCCACGCGCCTACGCGCGGGACGCCCGGAGCCTCTACGAAGGTCTGGGCAGCGATACGCTCACCCTTCTCCCGGGCCTCACTGCGGGCGGCCTCGACACCGCCGGAGAAACCGACGCGGCATTGATCAGCAAACTGGAAACGGTGGGAGAGAGTCACCTCTCCGTGCAGCGCAACCAGGGCCAGGTCGAGTTCGACGCCTGGCTGCGCCCCGACACCCGCTTCTTCGCACGCTATCGCGCCCAACAGCGCCGGGGCGAGCGCCCCTTTGGGGGCTCCTGGCTGTATCCAACCGAAGGGTATACCAGCGCCCGCGCAGTGGAAACCGTCGAACCCATCCGCGACAAGACCTACGAGGTCTCCACCGGAATTTCCCTGCACCGAGATCGCTTCGACGCCAACCTCCGCTACACGGGGTCCTTCTATCGCAACGCGAACGACAGCCTCACCTGGGACAACCCCTTCCTGCTGCCGGGCTTCACGGCGGTTCCCCCCAACGGCGTCAAATACGGGCGCTTCGCCCTCGCCCCCGACAACGACTGGCACAACGTCAAGGGCGATTTCGCGCTGTCGCTCCCCATGCGGGGACGACTCACCGCCACGGCTTCCTGGAGCCAGATGAGCCAGGACGAGGACCTGCTCCCCCCCACCGTGAATTCGGGCACGGTGGGCCTCGTGAATCTCGACGAGTGGAATACCCAGAGCGCACTGGCCCGCAATTCGGCGGACAACGAGGTCCAGACACTGCTGCTGCGCGGAGACATCCGCTTTCGACCCTGGAAAGCGCTTCAGTTCGGCGCGCGCGTTCGCTACTTCGATCGCGAGGACAAGAGCGAATACACGGCCTGCAACCCGTCAACGGGTGAAGCGGGTTACGTGACGGAGGACGGCGCCCTGGCGGGCTTCTTCGACATTCCGGGACACCAAGTAAGCACCGCGGTGTGCGGTGGAAGCGAATCGGCAGCTTCCGCGAGCGAAGACTTCCGCTACCGGGCCACCCCCTACGGTTACGATCAGCTGAAAGCCGAGGGATTCGTCAATGCCCGCCTGCAGCAGAAGACGAACCTGGGTGTTCGCTATGCGTGGGAGCGGAAAGGCTACGACCACCGCGAACGCAAGCACACCACGGAGCAGAGGGTGCGCGGCGAATTCTCCAACCGTCAGCTCAGCTGGGCGACGATTCGCCTCTCCTACCTCTACGCGAAGCGCGACGGCAGCAGCTACCAATTCGATCCCTACAGCGAATACTACGCGTCGAGCCTGAACAACGTCACGGTCGTGCAGCCCCAGGCCTTCACCCTCGCCCAATTCCGCAAGTACGATCTGGCCGATCGAGTGCTGCAGCGCGCCAATCTCCGCTGGAACTTCCTTTTGCGAGACGACATGGATCTCGCGCTCAGCGGACAGTTTCGCGACGTGGACTACGGCTCGGACTACGGCCTCCGTGACGAGCGAGGCGGGGGCCTCAACCTCGAGTGGAACTGGCAACCCTCACCGAAGTGGAACGCCTACCTGATGGGCTCCTGGGAGCGTTCCAGACGCAAGCTCACGAACATCGCAGGGGTCTACGGCAGCAACGACCCCGAAGCCGGGGGCATCGGCTACCCACTGCTGAACGCATGGGAGGTCAAGAGCCACCAGGACACGGGTTTCGCAGGCGCGGGAGTCAGCGGCCGGCTCTTCGAACGCTGGATCGTGAAGCTGGGCTACCGCTTCGTGACGACCCGTCAGAAGATCGACTACGACTACGCTACCGACGGCGCGTTGGCGATTCCCACGACGGCGGCCGAGGCGGGCCATGATTTCCCCGACCTGAAGACCACCCACCACATCCTGGAAAATTCCATCCGCTTCGAGGCCACGGAGCACCTCGCCCTGCGCTTCTTCCACATCTACCAGCGCGGCGAGATCGAAGACTTCCAGCAAGCGGGCCTCGACGACCCAACCCTCGTGAACGACCAACTGAACGGCCAGCCACCGGGCGCCGGAACCCTCTTCCTGGGCCACGTCGACCGCAAATACACGGCCCACGTCTTCGGCGCCACCTTGCAGCTGCGCTACTGAACGGCGACGCCTTTCTCACCCCCGGATAGGGAGAGGTGCTGGTAGAGGCGCCCGTCCGCGAAGCCCAGTTTCCGGTACCAGGCCCGGGTGCCCACCGCGGAGATCACCGCCAATTCTGGGAAACCCGCCGCAGCCGCGCGCTCCCGGGCCGCTGCCACCAAGCGGGTCCCCAGGCCTGCGTGTTGGACGGAAGCCCCCGGGCGCGCACCCAGGGGCAGCGAAGCCCCGTAGACGTGGACCTCACGCAGCATCGCACTGTCGCGGATTTCGTCGATGGAAACGGGGGCACGGGGCAAGGCCAGGCGGCAGAAGCCCACCAGGCGATCCTCGGGGGTCACGAACTCGAGGAAGCATTCCTCGCCCAGCGCCGACGCGTAGCGGGTCTCCCGCAGCACCAGGGCGGTGCGATCGAATGCGTCGCCCCGGATCTCTCGGCTGCGCACGTCGCAGAGTACCTGACCACGATCCCGCAATCGGCGCTCCGCGACTTCGCGCATGTTCGCAGTATGGGTGCCCGCCACGATGTCGTGGGCCGAAAAATCCCGCACCACCCGGGTGAGACGACACCAGCGCGGCGTCGCCGCCATGCAGACCTCGAGCACGCGCAGCAGCGACGTGTCGTCGTAGGGCTTCCACTCGCCGCGCTGGTAGGAGCCCATCAGCTCCGCGCTCTCTACCAGCAAGCAGGGGTAGAGCTTGAGTTCGTCGGGGCGGAAATCCGCATCGTCGAAGAGACGCGCGTAGTCCTCGATGTCGGATTCCGGCGTGGCGCCGGGCAGGTTGGCCATCCAGTGCGCGTGGATCTTGAAGCCCGCCGCGCGCAGTTTCCGAACCGCGCTACGGCTCTCGGCTACGCCGTGGCCCCGCCGGCTCCGCTTCAGGACGGCGTCGTCGAGGCTCTGGATTCCGAGTTGGACCTTCGTGACACCCAGCGCACGCAGACGCAGCACCTCGGCATCGCTCACCGAATCCGGGCGCGTCTCCACCACCAGGCCCACGCAGCGCGAGCCGGCCTCCTCGTTGCGCTGCTGCGCGGCCTCCAGAGTGGACCATTCCGCCTGCTCGCTGGGGTGGAGCAGGCCGTCACCGAAATCCGCCTCCAGATGAGCGCGCAACGCCTGGTTGTAACGGCGCTCCGGACTTCGACCGTCCACGGGGGCGATTTCCCGGTAACGCGCTGGAGCCTCCCCCGCACTTTCCCGCGCGTCGATCCCCGCCCCGAAGTCCGACATCGCTTCCATGCAGCGAGCCACGAACCAAACCTGGTAGGGCTCGGGGTGAAACGACCAGGTCCCCCCCAGCACGATGAGTTCGACCTTGTCGACGGGGTGCCCGATGGAGCGGTACGCGTCGAGACGGTTCCAGGTCTGCAGGTAGGGGTCGAAGCCGTTGTCCTCGGCGCGCTGGGCGCCGGGCTCGTCGGCGAGATAGCTCTTGGGCATGCGCACGTCACTTGGACAGAAAATGCAGGTGCCGGGGCAGGGAAAGGGACGCGTGAGCACGGTGAGCGGCGTCACGCCCGACAGCGTGCGGACCGGGCGCAAGCGCAGCCGCTCCATGAAGCGCGCTTCCTCCTCCGCGCTCGCAGGTGTCGCGAAGGCGCGGTACCCCGCGATGACCTCGCTCTTCGCGAAGAGCCCGCAGCCGGAACGCGGGTACGAGCGGAGCAGGCGGTCGAGCCCCTGGGCATCCAGGCTCGGCGCGGCGTCGATCTCTGCGATGAGCGCCCGGAGTTCCCTCTCGTGGGCTGCCGGGTCGAAACTCGGGACGGCTCGCCTGTGCTGCACGGAAACACCTCGTAGCGATCAGCGGTACCGTAGCGTGCCCATGGACCCGGCCACCGCCGACGCGCTGCGCGCCATCAATAGGCGATTCTACGAGGAGCGGGCCCGCGAGTTCAGCGACAGCCGCAACGCCCCCTGGCCGGGTTGGCTGCGCGTGGCGCCCCACTTGCGGAAACTCACCGAAGCCGGACGGCCGCTCTCCCTGCTCGACGCGGGCTGCGGGAACGGCCGCTTCGCGCACTTCCTGGCCGAGCAGTTGCCCGGACGACCCATCGACTACACGGGGGTCGACGCCAGCGCAGCGCTGCTCGAAATCGCCGGAAGGCGCGTGCTACCGGGTCTGTCGGTGCACTGGCTCCAGCTCGATTTCATGGAGTCCGGCGACGCCCTGCCCGCCGGGCCCTTCGACTGCGTGACGCTCTTCGGAGTGCTCCACGAGGTACCGGGGCGCACGCGGCGCAAGGCACTGATCGCGCAGCTCGCGGAGCGGCTGCGGGGGGACGGCCTGCTCGCCCTCGCGCGCTGGCGTGTCGCGGAACTTCCGCGCCTGCGCGAGCGCTTCCTGCCCTGGAGCGCCTTCAACGAGCACTGCGCGTTGCCCCTGGATCCCGCGCAGCTCGAGGCCGGCGATCACCTGCTGCCCTGGGGAGAGGGCCGCTTCGTGCGCTACGTCCACGCCATCGAGCGCGAAGAGCTGAGCGAAGCCACCCGCGACCTGCCGCTGGCCCCGCTCGACGAGTACCTGGAGGACGGGCGCGAGCGCCAGCTCAACCACTACGCGATCTTTCGCCGGCTCTAGCGCAGCGATACACTGGCGCGGCCGCGCGCAACGCACTCGGAGTCGAGCGAGCACAGGCTGCCGGGATCTCCCCCTCCCGGAGCGCGGAGAGGGATCCGCCCAGGTCGGAGTTCGGGAACATGAAGCCCGCAGCCGCAGTCGAAGCCAGCCCGGAAGGGGGAATCACGGAGGTGCGGCGGCGCCTGCTCGGCTGCCCCAGCGTGCTCGCGGCCCTCGAGGGAAACGAGCCGTTGCAGTGCGTGGTCATCCCCCGGGAGGGCGCCAGTCCGGGAGCCCAGCAGCTTGCCCAACGCGCCGAAACCGCAGGTGTCGAGATCCTGCAGGTGGGCGCGCGGCGCTTCGAGCGCCTGCGCGGCAATCACAGCGACGCCGACATCCTGGCGTTGGCGGGCCCCGGGCCGGATGCCCCCATGGCGGAAGTGATGGAACGCGGCGGCGCGGTCTGGCTGCTCACGGGCCCCGCCTACCCGGGCAACGTGGGCTTCGCGATCCGAACCGCCGAGGTGAGTGGCGCCGACGGGCTCTACGTCGACAACGACTTCGACCACCAGGGCCGGCGCGAGGCGCGCCGCGCCGCCATGCGCGCCGACCGCTTCATGCCCATGGGCTGGGCGGGCGCCGACGAGGTGCTGTCGGCGGCCCGCAGCGCGGGCAAGCGGCTGGTGGCCGTGGAGGACGTGGGTCGCGCCGCGCCCTGGGAGGTGGATCTCTGCGGCTCCCTGCTGATCGTGGTGGGCGCCGAGGCCGAGGGTGTGCCGCGGGCGGTGCTCGCGCGTTGCGACGAGGTGGTGCGCATCCCCATGGCGGGTTTCGTGGCCTCCTACAACCTGCAGGCGGCGGTGGCGAGCATCGCGTCCGAGCGCTTTCGCCAGCAGCAGGGAGGCCCTCGGAGCTGATGGAGGAACCCATGGGCGAAGAAGTCAGCTTCCTGCCGCCCTTCCTCTCCACCCGCTTTGCGGTTCGACTGCTGGGCGGGATGTTCCTGCTCACCGCCGCCGTCTCCTGGCTCGCAGTGGGAGTCGACTTCGCGCAGCTGCAGCTGGCCGCGCAGCTCGCAAAGGAGGGCGAGATCGACCGGACCACCTGGCTTGCCCACTGGCTCTCCGAGCAGGTCGTGAACGCCGTCCAACTCGCCTGCATGGGGCTCACCGCCCTGGCCTTCCTGTTCTGGTTGTACCGCGTGCGCGTCAACGTGCGGGCGCTGGGGATGCGCAAGCTGCGCTATCGCCGGGAGTGGACGCTGCTGAGCTTCCTGGTGCCCATCCTCAACCTGCTGCGCCCCTACCAAGTAGTGCGCGAGATCTGGCAGGCCAGCGACCCGCAGAGCGGCGGCCCGGTGGGTTGGAAGGCCGTGCGCACGCCACGCTTCCTCGCCTACTGGTGGCTGCTGCTGCTCGCCTACCTGGGCCTGGAAGTGCTGGCCTGGCTGCTCTTCGACGCCGCTGCGCCGCTGGCGACGCGGCGCACTTCCTACGCGATCGGCCTGCTCGCCGATGGCAGCGCCGCCGTGTCGGCGAGCCTCGCCTACTTCGTGGTTTCCGGGATCACCGACGCCCAGGACGCCAAGCACGCGGCCTGGGGGCGGGCCGACCCCAACGCCAGCGTCGCCTTCGACCCGCGCGATTCCGCGAACTAGGGGGGTTCCGAGGCGTGCCCCCATGAACCGATTCGACCGGGACACCGCCGTCGAGCCCCAGGGCGAAGGCCGCTTCGACTGCACGATCTCGCCAGGCTGGGTGGTCGAGCGTGGCCCCAATGGGGGCTACGTGTCGGCCCTGCTGCTGCGCGCCATCCAAGCCGCGGTCGCGGAGCCGGCCCGGGCTCCGCGCTCGCTGAACGTCCACTTCTGCGCGCCGCCACGGCCCGGGCCCGCGCAGATCGAGACGCGAATCGAGCGGCAGGGGCGCACCCTGAGCAGCGTCACCGCCCGCATGCTCCAGGGCGAACGCCTGCTCGCCCTGGCGACGGCGGCCCTGGCCCTGCCACGCCCCGGGGATTTCTCGTACGACGACACCCGCATGCCCCGGGTGCCGCCCCCCGAAGCCTGCCCGGAGATCCCCGCCCGTTTCCCCGTCCACGATCGCTACGAGTCCCGGCGCGCCCTGGGAGCGGAGCCCTTCACGGGCAGCCACGAGAAGGCGGCGGGAGGCTGGATTCGTCTCGCCGAGGAACCCCGCGCAGCCGACGCCCTACTGCTGGCCGCCTACGCGGACGGCTGGCCCCCCTGCGTGATCGCGCGAATGCCCGCGGGCGACCCGCAACCCGCCGGGTTCCCCACCATCGACCTCACCGTGCACTTCCGGTCGACCCCGCCCGCCCCGGGCCTCGCCGCGGACGCTTTCCTGCTCACGGTCTTCCGCTCGCGCCTGTTGACCGACGGCTTCTTCGAGGAAGACGGGGAGATCTGGAGCCCGGACGGCCAACTGCTCGCCCATTCGCGCCAACTCGGCGCGCTGCTCTGAACGCAACGTCGGCTCCGCGCACCGCGGCTGCGAATTTTTCTCGATTCGTGGGCCCGTCGAGCCGATGCAGGGCTTGCCCGAAGGCCGTGAATGTCGTACTCAAGAGAAGAGGATCGAGAATGACGTCGCGCAACACCCACGACATGGTTCGCCGCACCNCGCTGGNGGATGGGATGCATCTCCTCGTTGGTGACGGACAGTCCACGCGTTCCCACCTCGCCTTTACGGCNATCGCGTGTCCGGTGCCGTGGCGACACGGGGCTCCGGGGAGAATCTGGCGCGTCTAAAGACACTTCAAGCCAGCGTATCCAGGAGCCCCGGGGTTAGCCCCGGGGTTTTTTCATTTCNGAACTCGATCAGAAACCTGAGGAAGACATGAGAGAAGCATTCGAGAGCAGAGTCCGGGAACGACTCCGGGACGTCGAGCCCCTGCCCTCCCCCGAAGCCCTGCGCCGGAGCGTGCAAGCCCCGGCTCGGACGGCCGCGATCGTCCAACATGGCCGGCGCGCGCTGCGGGATCTGCTGCACGGCGAGGACGATCGGCGCCTGGCGGTGATCGTGGGTCCCCGCTCGCTCCACGACCCCGCGCTCGCACTGGAGTACGCGTCGCGCCTGCGACAGCTAGCCCAGAGCCTGGCGGGCGATCTCGTGATCCTGATGCGAACCGACGTCGAGAGTTCTGGTGGCGGCCCGGGTCGGGGGGGTCTCGTCCGCGACCCGGACGGGGACGGCAGCGGCAACGTGGCCCGCGGTCTGCGCATGGCCCGGGTCCTGCTCCGGGACGTGAACGCGCTGGGCGTGCCCTGCGCGGCGGAACTCGTGGACCCCCTGGTGCCCGGCTACCTGGGCGATCTGCTCGCCTGGGGGGGCATCGGGGCGGAAATCGTCTCGAGCCCGGTGCACGGACAGCTCGCCAGCGGCATGGAGTTCCCGGTGGGCTTCCACGGGGCCGACGACGGGTCCCTGGACGCCGCCTGCCAGGCGTTGCGCGATGCCGCGCGGCCGAAACGCTTCCCGGGACTGGCCCAGGACGGGCAATTCGCCGTGCTCGAGAGCTCGGGGAACCCCGACCTGCACCTGGTGGTGGGCGGGGCGGCCTGCGGCACCGACTACGGCGCGCACGAAGTGGAACTGGCGGCCGCCTGCGCGGCAGAGGTCGGGCTCGCCCGGCCCCTGATGCTCGACTGCTCGCGGGAGCGGGCGGGCGCGCCGCCCCGGACGCAAGCCCAGGTGTGCCGAGCCGCACTCCAGGAACTGCGCGAGGGGCGCCGAGACATCGCTGGGCTGATGCTCGAGAGCGAACTCGAGGAGCAGCAGCGACCGCTGCCCGCGGCCCGCGACGCCTGCATGGGCTGGAACGAGAGCGCGGACCTGATCTGCGAGATCGCCGAGGCGGTGAAGCTGGCGTCCTGAGCGCGCGCAGGGCGGGCCGTGCGGCCGGGTATCCGCTAGCCGCGACCCAGCCCGGCCGCCTGGCGACAGGCCTCGAGGACGGGCGTCGCGATGGCGCGCGCGCGCTGCACGCCGTCCACCAGCACATCTTCGACCTCGTCGGGGCGCGCTGCGAGCGCTTCCCGGCGCTCGCGCATGGGCTCGAAGTAGGCGAGCAGGCGTTCGAGGAGGTCCTTCTTCACGTCGCCGTAGCCGAGCCCGCCCTCCCCCGCGCGCGCGAAGAACTCCCGCTTCTCATCGGCACTCGCGAAGAGCGACCACAGCTGGAAGAGCGGCGTCGCGGTGTCCTTGGGGGCCTCGACGGGCGTGGAATCGGTCACGATGCTCATCACCGCCTTCTTGATCTCCTTGCGGGAGGCGAACATCGCGATGGCGTTCCCGTAGCTCTTGCTCATCTTGCGCCCGTCGGTGCCGGGCACCAGCGCCGCCTCCTCGGGGATCAGCGGCTCCGGGACCACCAGCAGGTCCTCGCCGTAGGTGTGGTTGAAGCGCTGCGCGATGTCGCGGCACATCTCGACGTGCTGCTTCTGGTCCTGGCCCACGGGAACCAGGTCCGAGCGGTAGAGCAGGATGTCCGCGGCCTGCAGCACCGGGTAGGCGAAGAGGCCGTGGTCGGCGCTCTGCCCCTGGGCGAGCTTGTCCTTGTAGGCGTGGGCGCGCTCCAGCAGGCCCATGGGCGTGACCGTCGACAGCAGCCAGCTGAGTTCCGCGACCTCGGGAATGTCGCTCTGGCGGAAGAGCATGGCGCGGGCCGGGTCGAGACCGCAGGCCAGGTAGTCGAGGGCCACTGAGCGGGTGAACTCCCGCCGCGCTGCGCCGTCACGGACCGCGTTCATCGAGTGGTAGTCGGCGATGAAGACGAGGATCTCGTGTTCTTCCTGCAGGGCGACGAACTGGCGCAGCGCGCCCAGGTAGTTGCCGATGTGCAGGTAGTCGCCCGAGGGCTGGATGCCGGAGAGGACGCGCATGGCCGCCCAGGCTAGCCCGGGCCCACGAGGGTGAGCCAATGCGCGAAGTCCGGGTCGCGGCCGGCGCTGATCTCCCGGTAGCGCGCGGCGAGGCGACGGGCGACGGGGCCCTCCTCGCCCTCGCCGATGCGAGCATCATCCACGCTCTCGACGGGCCAGATGGCCGCGGTGGTACCCGTGAGGAAGACCTCCGAGGCGGATTTCAGGGCCTCGGGCTGCACCTGCGTCTCGCGCACCGACAGGCCCTCGCTGCGCGCGATCTCCAGGATACTGCGGCGCGTGACCCCCAGTAGCACCCGCTCCGCGCCCGGCGTGAGCAACTCGCCGTCGACGACCAGGAAGACGTTGGTGGTGGGCCCCTCCGCCACGCAGCCCTGCTCGTCGATCAGCAGGATCTCGTCGTAGCCGGCCTTTTGCGCCCGCCACTTGGCGAGCATGGGCGAAGCGTAGTTGGCTGCGACCTTGGCCTGGGGGGCAAGGATGTCGGAGCGGCGGTTGCGCACGCTCTTCTCGATCCAGACCCGGGCAGTCGCCCGGCGGGCGGGGGCCCCCGGCTGGTGGGCCAGGATGTCGGCGATGGGGTCGTAGGCAGCGATGGCCACCGAGACGCGGGCATCGGCAGGCACTACGTCCACCTCGATGGAGGGCAGAAAGGCGCTCACCTTCACGGCCGTGCAGCCCGGATTTCGGCGCACCGTCTCGACCACGGCCGGCTCGAGTTCCGTTAGTCCCAGCTCGAGGGGGATCCCCACAAGCTCGGCGGAGGCCAGCAAGCGCTCCAGGTGATCGCCCAGGCGGAAGATCGCCGCGCCCCGGGGCGTGGCGTGGACGCTCATGTAGTCGAAGATCAGCGAGCCCCGCTGCAGGGAGTGGGAGAGCAGGTGCACGGTGGCGTCCTGCCAGGGCACGAAATTTCCGTCCCACCAGAGCGTGCGCTCGATCACGGCTTCAGCGGNCGGTGCCATCTGCCGAACTTAGCCCTCGGACGGCTTGTCATAAACACGTAGGGAGCCTTCCAGGGGACCGAAACACCTGACGATTCATGGAGGCCCAAATGAGGGATTCCCACCTCGCTACAACCCCGATTCAAGCCGTCCCCGCGCCTCTGCGCCCCGCAGACGCCCTCGATGAACCGATTTTGACACCCAACCTGCCTTTCCGACCACTCACTCCTGGAGACGGGAGACAAACGATGATTCAGAAAGTGCGCGGCCAGGCCTCGGCGATCTTCTTGGGTGGGGTGCAGCTCTACTCGGAGATGACACGCTCCGCGTTCACGCTGCTCCAGCGCGACAGCTAGTCGGGGCCTCTTCCCCACGGGCTGCCGACCGACACCAAGTGGCCCTCTAGGGCTCCTGTTGTCCTCCGCCTGCAGCCTCCCGCAGCCGCTCCTCGCGCTCCCGGGAGAACTCCGCCGCGTAGCGCCGCTGCACCACGCTGGACGAATTTTCGTTGAGCTTGAGCCAGGTCCGCGCCACCAGCGTCAGCGCGAAGCCCATGCAGACGCCCGCAATCACGACGAAATCCAGCGACGTGAAGCCGAGCAGCACGGGTTGGAAGACCGTCAGGATGGCGATGGTCTTGAGGAGCACGCCGATCACCAGCGCGAGCGTCCCCATCAGGATCAAGAGGTCCACGAGGGGAAGAACGGGCATCCTGGGTCCTGACTGTCCGGGGGGTTCCGCGTACCCGCGGCGTTCGGAAGGATCGACCGCCGGGAGCCGATATCCTACGGGGCTGCTGCCGAGAGTCAATCACGAATGCGCCGGCCGGCGCGAGCCAGCCTTCAACCCCCGAGGCTCGTCACGCGCAGCAGATTGACGCTCCAGAGCGGCCGCGGCTAAAGTTGCCCCCGCCCCGCCCCGAGGGAAGGGCCTCGCGCCGACGTAGCTCAGTTGGTAGAGCAGCTGATTCGTAATCAGCAGGTCAGCGGTTCGAATCCGCTCGTCGGCTCCACCCTTTCAACCACTTAGCGCGCTCACCCTTCCCGCCGATCCCGGCCGGGAAGCATATGGGAAGCACGCGGTGGTGGAGAATCGGCGCGCACACACGCTTTCGCCTCGCCGCGACTACGCGCCCACGCTTGGTCGATGTGGCCAGCCACGGTTGGTCTGGGGTTGCCGAAGCCACCGTTGGTCCGACACGCATACCAGCGTAGCCTGGCGACACCTGTGCGGCCCAGGTGAAGCTGCGCCGAGACTCGCTCGGTGAGTCGTCACAGTTGCATCTTCCCGCCCGTCGAAGTGCGGCTCCGGCGGCGACGCCCGGGAGAGCTCCGCCCGGGCAAGTGCCAGCCCCTCCCCCGACACCCCCCCACGAAAGGCGCGTGATCCGCCCGAGCGCCCTCTCAAAAATTTCTCGCGATTTTTCGCCGCTCGGCTCCGCACCGGATACCTCGCGGAGCGATCGCTCAGACGCAAAAAGGGGCTTTGAATTTCCTATCCGCAGCCGTTCGCCATCGTCCGTGAAGGCAACGACCGAGGGCGTCGTCCGACCCCCCTCCTCGTTTGCGATGACCGTGGGCTGCCCGCCCTCCATGACGGCCACCACCGAGTTCGTGGTGCCGAGATCGATACCGATGATCTTGGACATTTGCTGCCTACCGAGAGTTCGTTGTTGCGCCCCCTGCGCCCGTGCAGGGAATCCGGAGCGGCCCCGCCGTGCAGGCAGCCGCTTTTT
>JABSQX010000077.1 GCA_013215615.1 Myxococcales bacterium
GCCGCGGCGAACCTCGAGGCTCGACTCACCGGCACGACCGCCAAGACGGCAAGCTCCCTGGGTGCACAGCAGGATTTCCACGTTGCGCTCCGAGGCACTCTCGTAGATCTGGTGCGGGCCCACCTCGAGCACCGAGAGCGCAAACTCATCCGCGGGTGTCCGGTAGTGGCGCTCACCCGTCACGACCTCCTTCGCGCGCAAGCGTTCCACGGGCCCATGCTCGAAGCTCAAGGTGGACATCAGTTCCGGCAAATCCACGTGTTTGCGGGTGAGACCTCCGCGCAGCACGTTGTCGGAATTGGCCATCAGCTCGATCCCCATCCCTTCCAGATAGCTGTGTAGCTCGCCGGCGGGGAGGTACAGTGCCTCGCCGGCCTCCAGCGTCACGAGGTTCAGGTACAGGGGCGCCAGGGCGCCCAGATCGCCCGGATGGGCCCTAGCGAGACGCCCGACCCAGTCGAGCGCGGGATCCGGGGATCCCTCCGCGGCACGCCGCGCGGCGGCCAGTACCCGCCGACGCGCCGCATCCGCCAGTGACATCAGCTCGTGGAAGAAGGCGCCGATGCCCTCCACCCGAAGCGCGCCGAGCACCGCCTGCAAATCCCGAGTCCCCAGTACTTCCATCCGATCCGCCACCTCCGAAGGCGCGCGGAAACGCTCCAACGCGGAAAAGGGCGTGAGCGCGCACAGCAGCTCGGGTTTGTGGTTCGCGTCTCGGTAGTTGCGCTGGGGGGCATCGAGGGGAATCCCCGCGGCGCTTTCCCGCGCGAAGCCCGCTTCTGCCTGTGCGCGACTGGGGTGCGCCTGGATCGAGAGCGGCTCTTCGGCGGCCAGTACTTTCATCAAGAAAGGCAGCGCGCCACCGTAACGCGCGGCGACCTCGGGCCCCAGGACCGCGGCGGGATCACCCGCCACGAAAGCATCCAGCGCCGTCGCGCCGTTTCCCGTCAGGACATCGGAGGGCGCGGTGGGATGGGCGCCCATCCACATCTCGGCCTGGGGTTCCGCGCTCGCCGGCGCGCCGAGCAACTCGGGGATGGCGGTTCGAGAACCCCACGCGTAGGACTTGATGGGGTTGCGCAGCCGTAGGATTCGCCGGGCGTCCACGGGCCGAGGATCCCACCTCCACCCGATCCACGCCAGCGCCGGGGGCTCAGTGGGGGTGGAGACCGCACTCCCGGATCTTGTGCAGCAGGGTCTTGTAGGAGACCCCCAACAGCCGGGCCGCCTGCTTGCGGTTCCAGCCCGTGCGGAGGAGCACCTGGTCGATGACCTCTCGCTCTACCTCGCGCGACGCGCGCTGGCCGACCTCCCGCAGGGGCAGATCGCCCGCATTATCCTCGAGTTCCTCGAGCAGAGCGTGCAGGGTCTCTCCGCCGAATCGAGCCGCCCCCCTCTGCTCCGCGATCTCCGCGAGAATCGACTCCTCGCTCTCCAGCACCACGATGCGCCTCACCATGTTCTCGAGTTCGCGCACGTTCCCCTTGAAGGGATAGTCCGCAAAGGCCGAAAGCAATTCCTCGGAAATCGGCGTCGGGTGCTTGCCGTAGCGCGCCGCGAAGCGGCGCTGGAAGCTCTCCACGAGCACTGGAATCTCCTCGATGCGCTCGCGCAGGGGCGGGATCGTGACCTTGACGACGTCCAGGCGGAAGAACAGATCCTCCCGGAAGCGTCCTTGCCGTACGAGTTCCGCCAAGTGCCGGTTGGTGGCCGTGATGATCCGAACGTCGACGTGGATGTCTTCGTTCCCACCCAGGCGTGTGAATTCCGCGTCCTGCAACACTTGGAGGAGCTTTGCCTGGAGGCCAGGCGCCATCTCGCCGATCTCGTCCAGAAAGATGGTGCCGGTGTGGGCGAGTTCGAACTTCCCGTACTTGCGCGCCGCAGCACCCGTGAACGCCCCTTTTTCGTAGCCGAAGAGCTCGCTCTCCAGCAGCGATTCTGGGAGCGCCGCACAGTTGACCTTGACGAAGGGACGCTCGCTGCGGTTCGATAGCGAGTGGGCGGCGCGCGCAACGACTTCCTTGCCGACTCCGCTCTCGCCCTCGATGAGCACAGTGACATCCGTGCTCCCCACCTGCTCGAGGGTCCTCCGGGTGGCCTGCATGGCGGGGCTCGACCACACGGCGGTTTCGTCCACGGAGGCCGCGAGCGCTGCGACCGGGGAGCCGTTCTCGCGCACCCGGTCCGCCGCAGCCAGGACCTTGCGAAGGGCGAACTCGATCTCCTCGTCCTGAAAGGGTTTCGTGAGATAGTCGTCGGCACCGAGCTGCATGGCAGTGACGATCGTGGAAGTGCGACCCTCGACGGAGAGCATGACCACCGGCAACTCGGGGGAGGCCTCTCGAATCGCTTCCAGGGCCTTGATGCCGTCCGTCTCTGGCATCCTCACGTCGAGCAGCACTGCGTCCGGATTCGCACCTCCCTCGATCAGGGCCAGGGCGCGACTCCCGTCCGAAGCGGTATCGACCTCGTAACCGCTCGCCTGCAACAGATCGGCCAGGTAGACGCGGACACTCTGCGCGTCATCCACGACGAGCACGCGCCGGGGACCCGCTTCCTTAACCTGGGGCACCGCTCAGCCCTCCTGCACGGACGAAAGATCCTCGTCCAGATTCACGGGAAGCGTGAAGACGAAACGGGCGCCGCGGCCTTCTGCCGCGTCCAGCTGGATGCGGCCCCCGTGGGCCTCGACCAGGCGCCGGCAGATCGACAGCCCGAGCCCCCGACCCTCGACCGACCTCTCATTCTGATTTTCGAGCTGGACATAGGGCTCGAAGACGCGCTCGCTATCCTTCGCGCAGATCCCCGGTCCCTCGTCCTCCACGGAAACCTCTACGAAGGACTGCCCGGACACGCCGGGCTCCGGTTCGCGCACTTCGATACGAATGCAGCTCCCGGAGGGCGCATGCTTGAGGGCGTTGCCCAGCAGGTTCGTCAGCACCTGCTCGACGCGCAACGCATCGAAATGCAGGGCTGTGGTTCCGCCGATCTCCAACTTCAGTTCGAGCTGCCGTTCCAGGAGAAGCGGGCGGAACATCGCCGCAACGTCTTCGACTACGGGGCCCAGCGCTCCGCATCCCAGTTCGAGCGGGGCTTCGACACGACCCGCGTGGGAGGGATCGAGCATCTTGTCGATAAATTCACCCAGCCGCCGACAGCTGCGCTGGCTCTCCTCGAGGAAGCGGCGCTGCTCGGCGTTGAGCGCCCCAGGCTCCTCGGACAGGAGCAGTCGGGTGTACCCCCCCAGTACCGTGAGCGGCGTGCGGATCTCGTGCCCCAATGCGGCCCGTGACTCCTCCCACAGCCCCCGTTCCGTGTCGAATTCGCAGCGCAACGCGGCGATCTCGCGATTGCAGGCCGCTAACTCCCGGGCTCGCTGCAGCAGTTCGTCCTCGAGCGCGCGCGGAGCATCGAGATCCTCGATGAGCCACGCGCAACCATCCAGCCCGGGCGAGTGCCAGGCGCACACACAGCGAACCGCACGGGGGCGACCGTCGGTGTGCAGCACTTCTGCTTCCACGACCTCGGGCCCACGGGCTTTCGGAGTCGACGGAAGGCCCCGCAGGATTTCGTCTACCGGCAACTCGTTCAGGCAAGCCCCGATGCGCCCTGCCATCGCCCCAAACGGAGCGTTCGCCCAGCACACGCGGCCTCCGTCTACGACGATCAGGCCGTCGCGAATGCTGTCCGCCAAGCTGCGCAACGCTTCGTCGAGCACTCCTGCCTCCCCGTCGCAGCTCCGGCCGGGCGTGGTATACATCCCTTCACGCGAGTTCTCGTATCGCCCCGCACACTCGCGATCTTTAACGAGTTGCGCCGGAGATTCCGCTTGAGCGCCGACCGAGATCCGCCGCCCCGCGCGCGCATGCAGGCCCTCGCCGACGAGCTCAACCGGCACGCGCGCCTCTACTACCTGGAGGACGCACCGGAGATCTCCGACGCCGATTACGACCGATTGTTCCGAGAGCTGCAGGCTCTGGAGAACACCCACCCCGAAGCCACGCCCTCGGACTCTCCGAGCCGCCGCGTGGGGGCGCCCCCAGCCGATGGATTCTCCGAGGTGGAGCACCGCCTCCCCATGCTCTCCCTCGACAACGCCATGGACGCCGACGAGATTCGCGCCTTCGACGAGCGCGTGCGGCGGATGCTGGAGCGGGAGGCACCCCTGGCCTACGTGATCGAGCCGAAACTCGATGGCGCCGGTGTGGAACTCGTCTACCAGGAGGGAGAACTGGCGGTCTGTGCCACTCGCGGCGATGGCCGGGTGGGAGAGGACGTCACCGCCAATCTTCGGCGCTGCCACAGCATTCCGCTGCGACTGCAAGGCGATAGCGCTGCGCGGGTCTCGGTGCGAGGTGAGGTGGTACTGCCCATCGCGCGCTTCGAGCGGCTGAACGAGGATCGCCTCGAACGCGATCTGGAAGCCTTCGCGAACCCCCGCAACGCCGCGGCCGGCGCCCTCCGCCAGCTCCACGACATCGACCTCGCGCGTCTCCGCGCCCTGGAGTTCCGCGCCTACGCGGTCCGCGAGGGCCTTCCCGGAGGGCTGGAGGGCCAGAGTGACGTGTTGAGGCTGCTCGCGGACTGGGGCTTCCGGGTCAGCGAGGACCACCACCTCTGTCCGGACGTGGAGGCCGTGATCGAAAAGCACGAGGCGCTGTTGGCGCTGCGCAACCAGCTGCCAGTGGAGATCGACGGCAGCGTGGTCAAGGTCGAGAGCCTGGCGCTCCAGGCCGAGTTGGGAGAGCTCTCCCGCTCGCCGCGCTGGGCCATCGCCTACAAGTTTCCGCCCTCCCAGGAAACCACCGTGGTGCGGGCCATCGAGGTACAGGTGGGTCGCACCGGTGCATTGACGCCCGTCGCAAAGCTCGAAGCCGTCCAGGTCGGCGGCGTCACCGTTCAGAACGCATCGCTACACAACCAGGACGAGGTAGAGCGCAAGGATGTGCGCGTGGGCGACACCGTAGTGGTACAGCGCGCAGGCGACGTCATCCCCCAGGTCGTCAAGGTCGTCACCAGCCAGCGGCCTTCTCGCACACGGCGCTTCCGGCTCCCCAAGCGCTGCCCGGTGTGTCGGTCCACGGTGGTGCGTCTCGAGGATGAGGCAGTGACGCGCTGCCCGAACCTCGACTGTCCGGCCCAGCTCAAGAACAACCTGCGGCACCTGGCCAGCCGCTCGGCCTTCGATATCGAGGGGCTGGGTGAGAAACTGGTCGAGCAACTCGTCGAGGAGCAGCTGGTCGCCCGGCTCTCCGACGTCTTTGCCCTGGAACGCGAGAGCCTGGAAGGGTTGGAGCGCATGGGCGAAAAATCCGCCTCGAACCTGCTCGCGGGCCTCGAACGCTCGCGCGCGACCACCCTGGCTCGCTTCCTGATTGCGCTGGGCATCCGCCACGTGGGCGAAACGGTGGCCCAGCAACTCGCTCGGCACTTCGGCGATCTGGACCCGCTGCTGGCGGCGGACCAGGAGAGTCTCGAGGCCGTCGAGGGCATCGGCCCCACGATTGCGGAGAGCGTGGCGCGCTTCTTCGCCGACACTCGCAACCGCGCCGAAGTGGAACGGCTGCGAGAGCTGGGCGTGCGTTGGGAGAAGAGCGCACCCGCGCCTCCCCGGGGCGAGGGACCACTGGGGGGCAAGACCTTCGTGCTCACCGGCACCCTGGTCGACCTGCCGCGGAGCCGCGCGAAGCAGCGCATCGAGGCCCTGGGCGGGGTGGTGACCAGCGCCGTCTCGAAGAAGACCGACTACCTGGTCGCCGGCGCGGAGGCCGGCACTAAGCTCGAGAAGGCACGCAAACTCGGGGTGGAGATCCTCGACCAGGCGGCACTCACCGAGTTGCTCGGGGATTGATGGGGCGCGCTCCCTCAGGTCCCCGGATCGTCGCCCCGCAGCGCCAGCACCCGCGCGTAGACACGGCTGCGCGGAGTGCCCAGGGAGGCCGCCACCTGGCTGGCGGCGTCCCGCGCCGAGGCGCCCGCCGCCAGCCGCTCGCGGATGGCGCGGTCCACGACCTGCGCGCTGGGCGGTGAAGGGGGTGGCGCACCCGCCACCACCAGGGTGATCTCGCCGCGCGGCGGCACCTCGAAACGCTGGGCGAGTTCGCCCAACGTGCCCCGGACCACCTCCTCGTGCAGCTTGGTGAGTTCACGCGCCAGGCAGGCGGGGCGATCCCCCATCTCCTCGGCGAGGAGGGCAAGCGTGTCTCCCACGCGCTGCGGGGACTCGAAGAAGATCAGTGTCTCCGGGCGATCCCGGAGTTCCTCGATGCGGCGCTGGCGTGCTCCCGCCTTGCGCGGCAGGAAGCCCACGAAGCTGAAGGCATCGGCGGAAAGCCCGGCTACGCTGAGCGCGGCCAGCGGTGCCGAGGCACCGGGGACCGACACCACCTCGTGACCCGCCTCCACCGCAGCGATCACCAAGCGCTGGCCCGGGTCGGAGAGCAAGGGGGTGCCCGCGTCCGAGACCAGCGCCACCTCCTCGCCGCGCTCGAGCGCCTCCAACACGGCCTCCACGCGGGAGGCCTCGTTGTGGGCGTGGAGCGACTTCATCTGCGCACGCACCCCGTGCTGCTCGAGCAGCACGCGCGTGCGTCGCGTGTCCTCGGCGAGCACCCAGTCCACCTCGCCCAGCACGCGCAGCGCGCGCAGCGTCACGTCCTCGAGGTTGCCGATGGGAGTGGCCACGAGGTAAAGGCGGCCCATCCTCAGCCGCCTCCCGG
Organism: Myxococcales bacterium; assembly: GCA_013215615.1. GTDB lineage: Bacteria > Myxococcota_A > UBA9160 > UBA9160 > SMWR01 > JABSQX01. Next base: position 6,723 of record JABSQX010000077.1, read on the forward strand.
CGTCAGGGCTGCGCTGGGCGGCTCGGGGTAGAGGCCCAGCAGACCTTCCCGGGAAGCCGCGCATACCCCCCGCTCGGTGATGAGGCCCGTGACCAGCCGCGCCGGCGTCACGTCGAAGGCGGGATTGGCAACCGGGCTCCCCTCCGCGACCACGCGAACGGAACGAATCTCACCGTCCCGGTCCAGGCCGGTCACGAAAGCCACCTCGGCCCCGGGGCGCTCCTCGATGGGGATCTCCCGCAACCCGTCGTCCAGCGACCAGTCGATGCTCGAATGGGGGAGCGCCACGTAGAAGGGGATCCCGCAGTCCTGGGCCGCCAGGGCCTTCTCGTAGGTGCCGATCTTGTTGCAGACATCACCGCTCGCGGTGGTGCGATCGCTGCCGGTGATGCAGATGTCGACGCGCCCCTGCCGCATCAGGTAGCCACCCGCGCTGTCGACGATCACCGTGTGCGGAATCCCGTGCTCGCGCAGCTCCCAGGCCGTCAAGCTGGCACCCTGGCTGCGCGGCCGTGTCTCATCAACCCAGACGTGCAGGGGCATGCCGCGCTCGTGTGCCACGTAGACCGGCGCGAGCGCGGTCCCCCAGTCCACGGTGGCGAGCCAGCCCGCGTTGCAATGCGTGAGGATCTGCAGCGGGTCGGCCTGCGCGCCGGGGCGCAACGCCGCGAGCAACTCCGCGCCGTGTACGCCGATGGCGCGACACAGCGACACGTCCTCCTCGGCGAGCTCTCCCGCCAGGGCCAGCGCGGCCTCGGCCCGACGATCCGGTGCCACATCCGCAAGGCGCGCGCGCAGGGTNGCGAGCGCCCAGCTCAGGTTCACCGCTGTGGGCCGCGTATCGAGCAAGCGAGCGCAGGCCAAATCCACCGCGGCGTCCGAGGCATCCTCGCCCATCGCCAACGCCAGCCCATAGGCCGCCGTGACGCCGATCAGTGGAGCCCCGCGCACCTGCATGCTGGAGATCGCCCGGGCCGCATCCTCGAGGCCCTTGATCTCCGCGACCACGAACTCGTGGGGCAAACGCGTCTGGTCGATGATCCGGACGCTGCAGCCGTCCTCCGCGAGCCAGATCGTGCGGCGGGGCTCCCCGCGAACCCGCAAGGCCCCTATGCCCCCTCGAACTCGCAGAGCGACGAGACCCTGAACCCACGCTCCCTCAGCCGCTGCGTACCGCCGAGGTCGGGAAGGTCCACCACGAACGCGCAGCCAATCACCTGGGCGCCTAGACTCTCGACCAGTTCCACGGCCGCCAGCACCGTTCCCCCGGTGGCGATCAGGTCGTCGACGATCAATATCGGCTCGCCGGCAACGACCGCATCCCGGTGAATCTCGATGCGATCACTTCCGTACTCGAGCTCGTAATCCCGGCCCACTGTTTCCGCGGGAAGCTTGCCGGGCTTGCGGAGCGGCACGAAGCCGGCCCCCAGCTCCTGGGCGATGGCGCCGCCAAAGATGAAGCCCCGCGCCTCGACCGCCGCCACCTTCGCGACTTCCTCGTCTCGCCAGGCCGCCGCCACCCCCGCCACGGCCTCGCGTAGGCCAGCCGGATCGAGCAACAGCGTGGTGATGTCCCGGTACTGGATGCCGGGCTTGGGGTGATCGGGGATGGTGCGGATCAAGGACTTGATGGACATGCGAACTCCTAGAGAACCCTCCCCGCCACGGCCGCGAGACGGCGAAGCGCAGCGGGATCGCGAGCCGCCGGGGCGGTGATGACCGCCTGATCGAGAGCGCGGTCGCAGCCCTGAGGACAAGGGGTAGGTCGTTGCCCGAGCGCGGCGGCCAGTCCGGCCACCAGCTTGCGGCCGCGCTCCGCGTTGTCGTTCATCACCGCCACGATGTCCTTCACCTGCACGTCGCTCTCTGCCGGGTGCCAGCAATCGTAGTCGGTCACCATGGCGACGCTCGCGTAGCAGAGTTCGGCCTCCCGGGCGAGCCGGGCCTCGGGCATGTTGGTCATCCCGATCACGTCGCAGCCCCAGCTGCGGTAGAGCTCGGACTCCGCGCGGCAGGAGAACTGAGGGCCCTCCATCGCCAGATAGGTGCCACCCCGCACGAGGGAGATCTCCGCCGCCTCAGCTGCGCGCTCGAGCGCATCGTGGAGCCGGCTGCAGACCGGATCCGCGAGCGAGACATGTGCCACCACCCCCGTGTCGAAGAAAGTGCGGGCGCGCCCGCAGGTGCGATCNACATACTGGTCGACGAGTACGAGGCTGCCCGGGTCGAGCGACTCGCTGAGCGAGCCACAGGCGCTGAGAGAGATCAGGTCCGTGACCCCTACCCGCTTCAGGGCCTCGATGTTGGCCCGGTAGTCGATGGCGCCGGGTGAGAGGGTGTGGCCGCGGCCGTGCCGGGGCAGGAACACGTACTCGAGACCGCCGAGTTCCCCACGCAGGAGTTCATCCGAGGGCGTGCCATACGCGCACTCCACGGCTTCCCAGCGCGCGGCACTGAGCCCCTCGAGCTGATAGATCCCGCTGCCACCGAGTACGCCCACTACCGTCACGCGGCCGCCGCTCCCCGTCGCTTGGAAAGGAGGCAGCGTAGCGAAGGCACCCCTGCGCGCCGCGTATCGACACGGCTGCTAGCCTCTCCTCCCCGGTCCCGGGAGGTACTGGCGTGAGCCGGGCCCGACGTGCACTGGGAGCCTTGGGCGAAACCCGGGCCGCATCCTACCTGGAGGGCCGGGGCTATCGGATCCTGGCCCGCAATGCCCGCAGCGGCGGCGTCGAGATCGACATCGTCGCCCAGCAGCGCGGCACCCTGGTCTTCGTGGAGGTGAAGACGCGGAGTTCGCGCTACCAAGGCGCACCCGCACTCGCGGTGGACGCTCGCAAATGCGCCCGGCTCGTGCGGGGCGCATCGGCCTGGCTGCGCGAGCAGGGCTGGCGCGGCCGTGGTGTGCGCTTCGACGTGATCGGTTGCGAGCCGGACCCGTCTGGGGACTGGGCGATCACGCACATCGAAGGCGCCTTCGACGCGGGAGACGGCCGGGGCTAGCTGGATTCTTCTTCTTTGGCTTCCGTCTCTTCCGCGCCCTCGCCGGACTCGTCGGACGGCTCGTCCTGAGTCTCCTCCGACGCGTCGTCAGCGGGCTCGTCGTTGGCCTGTGCGTCATCCGGCTCGGCCGCGGCGATCTCTTCCTCGCGGACGCCGACTCCCCCTTCAGCCTCTTCCTCGGAGATCAAGCCGGAAACGTCCCGCACCTTGCTGCGCAGCCTCGCCTTCTTGCCCCGCAGCTCTCGCAGGTAGTAGAGACGCGCGCGGCGCACGTGGCCCCGGCTCTTGATCTCGACCTTCTTGATGTTGGGGGATTCGCTGGGGAAGATGCGTTCCACCCCGACGCCGTAGGTGACCTTGCGTACCGTGAAGGTCGCCGACGCACCGCGCCCGCGACGCCGGATCACCACCCCTTCGAAGATCTGGATGCGTTGCTTGTCGCCCTCGGTGATGTTCACGTGCACGCGTACGGTGTCGCCGGAACGGAAGGGCGGCAGGTCGCGGCGCGGGGCCGCGGGCTGAATGGCGTCGATGCGATTCATGACTCTTTCCTCTTGCTCTGCCGGACCGTGCCGGGCTCCGTGGTCTCAGCGGCTAGATCGGGCCGGCGCTGGCGGGTGTGCGTCCGAGCCTGCTCTATGCGCCAGCGCTCCACCGCGCCGTGATCCCCCGAGAGCAGCACCTCGGGCACGCCGAGGCCACGAAACTCTGCGGGTCTTGTGAACTGGGGGGCCTCGAGCATCCCTCCCTGGAAGGATTCCGTGCGTGCGGACTCGGGGTTGCCGAGCACGCCGGGGATGAGCCTGACCAGGCCCTCGACGATCGCCATCGCCGGAACCTCCCCGCCGGACAGCACATAATCGCCGATCGAGACCTCCTCGTCGACCGCCAGCTCCACCGCCCTCTGATCGACGCCCTCGTAGCGCCCACAGACCAGCACGATGTATTCGGTTTCCGCGAGTTTGGCGAGTTTCGCCTGCTGGAGGCGCTCTCCCTGGGGCGACAGCAGCAGCACCCGGGCGAGGCGCTCGGGGCCCTTGGGCCCCGCCAGGCTTTCGATGGCCGCCACCAGCGGCTCCGGCTTCATGAGCATGCCGGGGCCGCCGCCATAGGGAGCGTCGTCCACCGCCCTGTGGCGGCCAGTCGCGAAGTCCCTCAGGTCGTGGACCTCCACGACGACCCGGCCCTCCCGCCGGGCGGCGCCCAGCAGGGATTCCTCGAGGAAGGCCTCGAAGAGCCCGGGGAAGATCGTGACGATGTCGATCCTCGGCATCTCCCGCCTCAGTCCCGGTCGAGAAGGCCCGGCGGTGCGTCGATCACGATGCGACCCGCCGGGAGATCCACTTCCCGCATGATCTCTCGCGCACACGGGACGAGCTGCTCCCTGCCATCGGCGGTCTCCACCACCAGCAGGTCCGGCGCGCCAGTAGACCAGATGCCGCGCACCACGCCGACCTCGCGCCCCTCGAGATCCTCCACCCGGCAGCCCACCAGCTGGTGGTCGTGGAGCTCATCCGGGGCCAGGTCCTCCAGCTCCGCGGCCCGCGCCAGCAGCCGCCGACCGCGCAGCGCCTCGGCCTCGCCGCGATCTGTGAGCCCCGCCAGCTGTAGCCGGATCTCGCCCTTGCGGCCGGGCTCCGCGCGGACGAGCGCTCGCGCCAGAGCGGTCTCGTCCGCCTCGCTCTCCCCCAGCCACAGCTCCGAGAGTTGGGCGACGGCCTCGATGCCCGCGGCCTCGAGCTTCACGCGCAGCGCGCCCCGCATTCCGTGGGCGCCGACCACGTAGCCCAGTGCCACCAGGCGGTCGGAAGCGCTTCTGGCCCCCGGGCTGCGCTCAGTCGATGATGTCGAGCCGGCGGTTCGCGCCATCGCGCGAGACTCCGAGCAGCGCGCGCATCGCCTTGGCGACCCGCCCCTGGCGACCGATCACGCGCCCGCGATCGTCCGGATGCGTCTCGAGTTCGATGAGGTCTCCCCCATCGACTTCGCGCGCGGCGACCTCGTCGGGGTGATCGACCATCGCCTTCACCATGAACTCCACGAGTTCCGTAGCGGAAGCGCCCATCAGACCGCGCTCTCGACTGCGGCCTGGCGACGGCGCGCCCGTCGCATCAGGGATTTCACCGTGGGAGACAGCTGCGCACCGCGAGCGACCCAGGCCTCGATGGCCTCCCCGCGCAGCACCACGCGCTCGGGTTCGACGTTGGGGTCGTAACTTCCCAGGTACTCGAGCGGGCGACCGTCCCGCGGACGCCGCTCGTCGATGGCGACGATGCGATAGAAGGCGTGTTTCTTGGCGCCCTGTCGCCTGAGGCGGACCTTTACCATCTCTCTCCCACCCGTCTCTCGTCGCTGCGCGCGGCCGCCGAGGCGCGCGCACGCGCGGCGGCCCGCCTAGAAGTAGGCGCGCAATCTAGGGAAATGCGTCCGGGAGGTCAAGAAGCGGGTGTCTCGGCGCGCTTCTGCTCCTTGCGCTTCGAGCATTCCGGGCAGGCATACTGCACGGCGTGCGGGGTGCGAAGCCGCTCGTAGTCTCCATCGAGTGCGATTCGCCGGACCCGCGGCACCGTTTCGCCGCAGAAGTCACAGCGCTGCTCCCCGTGGGAAACCGCCTCCTCTTCGGGTTGTCGGCTATCCGTCATCCGCTTCGTCCTTGCGCCACCCCACGCGCACGCGCAGACCGGTGGGTGCCGATGCGCCAAGCCGGTCNGCGAGTATCTCCATGATCTCCGGCGCCCGCAGTCGCACGGCCTGGGCCCAGGTGCTGGAATCCGCGGCCAGTTCCAGGATATCGCGCCGCAGCAGCACGGGCCGACAGTGACCGGCGGTCTCCTCCCCCACCCACTCCGCCCAATGCTCTGCGATGCGCGCTGCGCGGGCAGAATCCTCGAGACCCACGTCCGCGAGCACCCGCGGCAACAACGTGGCGATGCGTTCGGGGCGGCGTCTGGGGCGCGGGCTCACGAATCCTCCAACAGCCGGAACACCAATCCCGTCGGCAGCTTGGGGAAGAAGAAGGTCGACTTCTGGGGAAGCACCTCGCCCTTGCCGGTCACCTGGAACACGTCGTCCGGGGAAAGCGGATTCAAGTAGAGGGCGGCTCGGCCCCGGCCTGCGCGCAGGTCTCGCGCGGTCTGGAGGGCCGACTTGGGGAAGGCCAGCGCGCCCTTCCTCACCGCGTCGTCGTCGATGCCAAAGACTCCCTCGATGACGTCCCGATGGATCAGCCGAACCGTCAGGTCGTCGCCGTCCGCGCGCGACCGCTGGAAGATCGTGACTTCTCCCGAAGCGTCGTCCAGCGCGAAGGCGTGCCGGTCCGCCAGCGGCTCGAGGTGCTCGGCGAGCAAGGCCGGAAGCGCGTCCGCGGAATCCAGCCGAACACACTTCCGTGTCCATTCCGACAGCCGGGAGTCCCATCGCTCCGCACCGGGCACTTCCGCGGCCACCACCAGCCGGTGGATGGGCAGCAGCAACGTGCCGGGCGCGTAGGCGTTCGCGAAGTAGGCGAGCAGCCACTCGTGTGGCGCATCGTCCCCCGAACCCTTTCCCGCCGCGCGCTGTTCGTCGCGGTACGCGAGGGCAGTCTCGTAACGATGGTGCCCATCGGCGATCACCGTGGAGCGCTCGGAGAGAAAATCGCAGACGCGGCGGACCGCTTCGGGGTCAGAGAGCTCCGCGAGTTGATGGACCGCGCCGCTGGCGTCCTCCGCCTTGCCGATCGCAGCCTCTTCGAAGGCCCGGGCCAACAGCGAGCGCAGGGCATGGCTGCGGTCCTCGTAGAGCAGGAAGACCACCGAGAGGTTGGCGCGGGTGGCGCGCAGCAGCTTGAGGCGATCCGCCTTGGGGCCCGCCATGGTCAACTCATGGGGCCGCACGATTCCGCGCGCGTAGTCCTCGAGGTGGAGCAGCGCGAAGAAGCCCTCGCGCGTGAGCGCGCTGCCATCGGACCCCTGGAAACTCTGCCGCAGCGCGTAGAGCGCCGGCTTGTCGTCCCGAATCAGTACGGCCTCGCGCTGCCAGGCCTCGAGGGTCTCGCGCACCTGCGCGTAGTCCGTCGAGGCCTCCTCCTCCACGTCCCGGGTCAGTTCCAGGCGGATCGCGTTGTGGGGATCGCGGGCGAAGAATCCCTCGCGCTCCTCGGCGGCGATGACGTCGTAAGGGGGCACCACCACCCTCCCCAGGTCCACGCGGGCCGGGTCGTAGCGGAGTGAGCGAAAGGCCCTCGTCCGGGTCATCCCGAAGCCATCTCCTGCAAGAGCGGCTCGAGGACACTCTGCTCGAGCGCGCCCCAACGCAGCACTGCCGGGCGCGAGCCAGTCAGATCCACCACGGTGCTGGCCCGCGCACCGCCCGCGTCGGGGCCGGGCAGGTCCAGCAGGAAGGGCGAAGCGTCTCCCTCCTCGCAGCGGCAACGGGCTTGCTCGAGGGTGCGCGCGGGCCGCTGGCCGCTGCGGTTCAGGCTGGTGGCGGTGAGCGGGCCCAGGCCGCGACCCGCCAGCCCACTGGCCAGGCGTTGCGCGATCGGGTGCGAGGAGCAGCGCACCCCCACCGCACCGTCCGCGCGCGCCACACCCCGCGCGAAGCGTCGTCGGTTCGCGAGCACCAGGGTGAGGGGGCCCGGCCAGAAGCGCGCGGCCAGCAGGCGCGCGCCCTCGCAGAAGTCGAAGCCGAGGTCCGCCAGTTGCTCCGCGTCGGCCACCAGGATCGAGACGGGCGCTGTTTCTCCGCGGCGCTTGAAGTCGCGCAGGCTCCCGAGCGCCCGTTCGGAGTTCGCGTCCGCGCCCAGGCCCCAGACCGTCTCCGTCGGGTAGGCGATGAGCCCCCCAGCCGCCACGCAAGCGACGGCCGCCTCCACTGGATTGCCGCTCATCGCCGGGAAAGCGCCCGCGCCGCGATGTCGCTCCGGTAGTGGCGACCCTCGAAGTGAATCCCGGAGACCGCCTGGTAGGCGCGGTCGCGCGCCAGCGCCACCGACTCAGCGTGCGCGGTCACACCCAGCACACGTCCACCCGAGGTTACGTAGGCGCCCGCCTCGTCGAGGCGCGTGCCGGCGTGGAAGACCACCACGTCGGACATGGCGCCCACCGCCTCGAGCCCCTGGATGGCCAGACCCTTCTCGAACGCGCGGGGATAGCCCCCGGAAGCCATCACCACGCAAACCGCGGCGCCCTCGAAGTGCGGCGGCGCCACCTCCTCGAGGCTGCCACGCGCGGCGCCATCGAGCAGGGGCAGCAGATCGCTCTCGAGGCCGACCAGCAAGGGCTGCGTTTCGGGGTCGCCGAAGCGCACGTTGTACTCGATGACCCGTGGGTTTCCCTGTGCGTCGATCATCAGCCCGACGTAGAGGACTCCCGTGTAGGGATGTCCCTCCTGCACCATGCCGCGCAGGGTCGGGTGAACGATCTCCTCGAGGATTCGCTTCTCGACCCGCTCGTCGACCACGGGCGCCGGCGCGTAGGCCCCCATGCCCCCCGTGTTCTCGCCGAGGTCCCCGTCCAGGGCGCGCTTGTGATCTTGGGCGGCCGCCAGGGTGACCACGTGCTCCCCGTCGGTGATCGCATAGTAGGAGGCTTCCTCGCCCAGCAGGCGCTCCTCGATGATCACGCGATCACCCGCGGCGCCGAAGCGGCGCTCCGCCATGATGTCCTCGAGGGCTTGCAGGGCCTGCGTGGCATCGTCGCAGACACTCACGCCCTTGCCCGCCGCCAGTCCGTCTGCCTTCACCACGCAGGGCCCGTCGCCCGCTCGCACGTAGTCGCGGGCCGACGCGAGATCGTCGAAGAGCGCGAAGCGCGCGGTGGGAATCTCGTGCCGGGCCATGAAGTCCTTCGCCCAGGCCTTGCTGGACTCGAGGCGCGCCGCCTGCGCGGAGGGACCGAAGGCCGCCACCCCCGCCTCACGCAGCCGGTCCGCGAGACCAGCCGCCAGCGGTGCCTCGGGCCCAATCACCACCAGGTCCAGTCGCTCAGCGCGGACCAACGCAAGCAGCGCCTCGGCGTCGGAGCCGTCGAGGCCGGGGTGACAGCGCGCGACTTCCCGCATGCCGGCATTTCCGGGCACCGCGTGGACGGCCTCGACCCGCGGGCTCTGCGCGATCTTCCAGGCCAGCGCGTGCTCTCGCCCCCCTGAACCGACCACCAACACGCGCATGGGACGGCTCAATGCCGAAAGTGCCGCACGCCGGTGAACACCATGGCGATGTCTAGGCGGTCTGCGGCCTCCAGCACAGCCTCGTCGCGAAGCGAGCCGCCCGGCTGGATGCAGGCACGCGCCCCCGCAGCGACGGCGGCTTCCAGGCCGTCGGGGAAGGGGAAGAAAGCGTCGCT
>JABSQX010000078.1 GCA_013215615.1 Myxococcales bacterium
CAGTGAGTGGGAGGGAGGGCAGTCGATGCGCTGCAGGTGCTGCGCGAGTCGATCCAACTCGGGATGCGGCCAGGCTTCGCGCAGCGTTCCGAGAAAGGCTTCACCCTGGGCGCGGCTCTCGAGGGCCAGTTCCGACGTGCCGCGCAGCGCATGGGCAAGGACGGCGATCTCTTCGATGTTCGCCCAGTCCCGCTGGGCGAGGGCGCGGTGGCTGCAGGCGAAGAGCACCGCGTCTTGGCGCCCGGAGCCATGGCGAAGACAGCCCGCCACCCAGTCGCCCAGCGCGGCGGCGTCGCCGACCCGCCCGCTCTCCACCGCGTACTCGAGGCCGTGCGAGTAGCTGAAGCCGCCGGTGGGAAAGGCGGGGGAGAGCCAGCTCAGCAGGCGCGTGAGTCCCGCGCCGTCTTCAAGCGATTGCGTCATCGGCATGCGCGTGCTCTCCGGCGGCGTGGGGGACGTGTCGGGTATCCGAATAGGCGCCGGACTCCGGCGAGAAGGGGGCTTGGCGACGCATGGTGCGGGCGCCCAGCCCCCGCACCATGGCCTCGATGACGTGATCTGCCCGGAAGCGCAACCCGCCGTCGCCCAGCAACTCCACGGGCAGGTGCCGGTTGCCCAGGTGCCAGGCCACGCGCAGGATGTCGCGTGGCGAATCGCAGTGCACGTCCACCACGTCTTCGGGCGCGGCGCGCACCGCCACCCAGCTGCCGTCCTCACAGTGGAGGCCGTCGCCGTCGCGAAGCGCCGTGGCCTCGGGGAGGTCGAGGAGCAACCCGGCTCCGTCGTCACAGCGCAGCCGGATGCGGCGCCGATGGCGCTGGTCGAAGGCGAGCGTGATCTCCCCCCGCCCCTCTTCGCGGGGCCAGTTCCCGGCGGCCCTGGCTTCGACTGCGCGCCGCATGCTTTCAGAAGAGGAAGTAGCGCTGCGCGAGGGCGAGTTCACTCGCGGGCTCGCAGGTCAGCAACTCGCCGTCGGCCCGTACCTCGTAGGTCTCGGCATCGACCTCGATGCGGGGCATGGCCGCGTTGTGGATCATCTCGGCCTTGCCGATGCGGCGGATGTCCCGCACGGGCAGGACTTCGCTCTGCAGCCCCAGGTTTGTTGCGACCCCCGCGGCGTGGGACTCGCCGGAGACGAAGCTGAGCCGGCTGGTCTGCAGCGAGCGGCCCTTGGCGCCGAACATGAGACGGGCGTGGACGGGCTGCGGGGTGGGGATGGAGGCGTTGGGGTCGCCCATCTGGGCCAGCGCGATGGTCCCGCACTTCAACACGAGATCGGGCTTGACGCCGAAGAAGGCGGGCTTCCAGAGCACCAGGTCCGCGTACTTCCCCACCTCCACGGAGCCCACGTAGTCCGCGATGCCGTGGGCGAGCGCGGGGTTGATGGTGTACTTGGCGATGTAGCGCTTGGCCCGGGCATTGTCGTTGTCGCCCTTTTCTTCGGGCAGCGGGCCGCGCTGCCGCTTCATCTTGTCGGCGGTCTGCCAGGTGCGGATGATCACCTCCCCCACGCGGCCCATGGCCTGGCTGTCCGAGGCGATCATGCTGAAGGCGCCGAGGTCGTGGAGGATGTCCTCGGCGGCGATGGTCTCCCGCCGGATGCGACTCTCCGCGAAGGCCACGTCCTCCGGGATGTTCGGGTCGAGGTGGTGGCAGACCATCAACATGTCCAGGTGTTCGTCGATGGTGTTCACCGTGTAGGGGCGCGTCGGGTTTGTGGAGGAGGGCAACACGTTCGCCTCGCCACAGACCCGGATGATGTCCGGTGCATGGCCGCCGCCCGCGCCCTCGGTGTGGTAGGCGTGGATGTTGCGGCCCTTGAAGGCCGCGATGCTGTTCTCCACGAAGCCCGATTCGTTGAGGGTGTCGGTGTGGATCGCCACCGCCACGTCGGACTCCTCGGCCACTGCCAGGCAGCGGTCGATGGCGGCGGGGGTGGTCCCCCAGTCCTCGTGGAGCTTGAGCCCGCAGGCTCCGCCCATGACCTGCTCGCGCAACGCCTCGGGAAGGGTGGCGTTGCCCTTGCCGAAGAATCCCAGGTTCATGGGCAAACCCTCGGCGGCCTGCAGCATGCGGCCGATGTGCCAGGCGCCCGGCGTGCAGGTGGTGGCGTTGGTGCCGTCGGCGGGGCCGGTGCCGCCGCCCAGCATGGTGGTGACGCCGCTGGCAAGGGCGTCCTCGACCTGCTGGGGGCAGATGAAGTGGATGTGGACATCCAGGCCGCCGGCGGTGAGGATGCGTCCCTCCCCCGCGATCGCTTCGGTGCCCGGGCCGATCACGATGTCCACGCCGGGTTGCACGTCCGGGTTGCCGGCCTTGCCGATGCCCGCGATGCGCCCGTCCCGGAGGCCCACGTCGGCCTTGACGATCCCCCAGTGATCGAGGATTAGCGCGTTGGTGATCACGGTATCTACCGCGCCCTCGGCGCGGGAAACCTGGGACTGCCCCATGCCGTCGCGGATCACCTTGCCGCCCCCGAACTTCACCTCCTCCCCATACTGGCAGCGGTCCTCCTCCACCTCGATGATGAGTTCCGTGTCGGCCAGACGGATGCGGTCCCCGGTGGTGGGGCCGTACATCTCCGCGTAGGCTTCGCGTCCGATCTCGAAGGGCATGTCAGTCCTCCAGTGCGGCGTTGATGCGGGCGTTGAAACCGAAGACGCGGCGCTTCCCCGCGTAGGCGACGAGCTGCACCTCGCGCTCCTGTCCGGGTTCGAAGCGAACGGCGCTGCCGGCGGGAATGTCGAGCCGACAGCCCCGGGCCTGCTCCCGGTCGAAGGCCAGGGCTTCGTTGACCTCGAAGAAGTGGAAGTGGGAGCCCACCTGCACCGGGCGATCGCCGGTGTTCTCTACCGTGAGGGAATGCGCCGCGCGGTCGGCGTTGAGGGTGAGGGTGCCGTCGGCGTGGAAGATCTCTCCGGGGATCATGGGGCCTCTCAGCGAATGGGTTCGTGGACGGTGACGAGCTTGCTGCCGTCGGGGAAGGTGGCTTCGACCTGGACCTCGTCGATCATCTCGGGTATGCCCTGCATGACCTGCTCGCGCGACAGCACGTGGGCACCGTCGCTCATCAAGTCCGCGACACTGCGGCCGTCGCGGGCACCCTCGACGATGTGGTCGGTGATGAGGGCGATCGCCTCGGGGTGGTTGAGCTTCACGCCGCGCTCCAGGCGTCGCCGGGCCACCGCCGCCGCCATGGCGATGATCAACTTGTCCTTTTCCCTGGGCGTGAGCTTCATGGGGGCCTTTCCATGGCGGGGATCGCCTCAGATGTGCCAGATCCGGGGAAGACGGGGGGGGAGTCCCGCCGCCAGCGCCCGAAAGCTAGTCCAGAAACGTGCGAGTGCCCGGCGCAGATCGAGGGGGCGGGCGGCCAGCCAGCGCGCGACCAGCACGCCGTCGACCAGGCTGACCCCCGCGAAGCAGCCCTCGGCCTTCACGAAGCCTCGGGCCGCGTCGAGGTGGCGCTCGGCGTCCTCCCCCACGTAGACGACGCTGGCCAGGGCGCGCGCCCCGTCCAGGCAGGCGGGGTGCGCGAGGGCCTGGAGGCCGCTCTCGTCGATGCGCAGGCAGTCCGCCCAGGCGAGCCGGCCCTCTCGCCGCACCTCCAGGCGCTCCCGGAGCTCCAGCCTCGATAGATTCTCTCCGTGGGCGACGCGGCCCAGTACCAGCCATTCACCGGCCAGCAGGCGAGCGCCGGTTGCCACCTCCATGCGGGTCCGGCGGTGGAAGCGCGCCGCGTCGAAGACGATGGTCTCCTGGGGGAGCCACTCGAGCCAGCTGTCCGCCCCGGCGCGTAGCGAGACGTCGCAGTAAGAGCGCGGGCCCAGGCTCCGGTACACCTTCTCGGCCGCCTGGGCGCCCACCAGGCAGCGGCTGCCCGGACCGGCCTCGATCTCGATTTCGAGCGCGTCGCCGGCCACGATGCCGCCCGAGACGTTGGTCACGAAGGCCTGAGCGATGTCCCCGGCGCCGGGCCGGGGGAAAAGGACGCGGAGGGGAGTGCGCTGCTCGAGATCCCCGAGCCGCGTGCGGCCATGGCGCTGCAGGAAGGTGATGCGGGCGCGACCTCGCTGGGTCGTGGGCGGGGTGTCGGGGAGTGCGGGATCCAGCAGGTGGGTCCGGCTCGGGACTCGTGTGAGGGAGGGGGGCAAGCGGGGGCTCCTCGCCGCGAAGCTACGCGAGGCGATTTTGCAGGGCCTGGTGGATCTCGTCCAGGATTTCGGGCAGATCGTAGCGGTAGGACCACTGCGGGAAGTGTCGTTGGAACTTCCTCACGTCGCTGATGTACCAGATGTGGTCTCCCCTGCGAGGCTCGTCGTCGAAGTCCACCTGCATGGGCCGACCACAGAGGCGCTCCACGATCTCGATGGCTTCGAGGATCGAGCAGTTCGAGTGCCGGCCGCCGCCCATGTTGTAGACCTCGCCGGGGCGGGGGGCCTGGACGAAGTGCCAGAAGGCATCGACGAGATCGTGGGCGTGGATGTTGTCTCGAACCTGTTTTCCCCGGTATCCGATGATCGTGTAGGGTTCGTTGGCCACCGCGCACTTCACGAGGTAGGCGAGAAAGCCGTGAAGCTGGGCGGCGGCGTGCTGCGGGCCCGTGAGACACCCCGCCCGGAAGATGCCGGTCTTCAGGTCGAAGTAACGGCCGTACTCCTGGACCAGGATGTCCGCGGCCAGCTTCGAGGCGCCAAAGAGACTGTGGAGGTTCTGGTCTACGCTCATTTGTTCGTCGATGCCGTGCGCGGCATAGGGGTGGTCGTCAGGGAGTTCGTAGCGTCGCTCCCGTTCTTCGACGGGAAGCCGGTTCGGCGTGTCTCCGTAGACCTTGTTGGTGCTCGTAAACACGAAGGCTGCTTCGGGGCAGTGCGTGCGCGTTGCCTCGAGGAGGTTGAGGGTGCCGTTGGCGTTCACCGTGAAGTCCGTCTGCGGCTCCCGCGCCGCCCAGTCGTGGGAGGGCTGCGCGGCGCAGTGCACCACGACCTCGATGGCCTCGCCGTAGCGGGCGAAGAGTTCGGAGATCGCGCTGGAATCGCGAACGTCGTGCTCGCAATGCTGGTAGGAGGGGTAGTCGGCCTCGAGGCGGCGGCGCACCCAGTTCGTGCTGGCCTCGTCCCCGAAGAAGGTGCGGCGCATGTCGTTGTCGATCCCGACCACCTCCATGCCGCGCTCGGTGAACTCCCGCACGCATTCGGCGCCGATCAGGCCCGCGGAGCCGGAGATCACGGCCACGCTCACGGAGTCCCGGCTCCACTCGGTGTCTGGCCGGATGCCCCCAGCACCTGCTTCAACTCCGGGCCGGCGTCGCGGAGCCAGCTCATGACGTCGTCGAGCACCTGCTCGAGACCGCGCCCCGGTTCCCAGCCGCTCGCCTGGCTGACCTCCTGGTTGTCGGTCACGAAGTAGGGGACATCGGTGGGGTGGGTCTCCTCCACGCGACCGATTTCGAGCGACTGGCCACAGCGTTCGGCGCAGAGTTCCGATAGCTCGAGGAGGGAGACGCTGTTTTCGTGGCCGCCTCCGACTCCGAAGATCTTGGCACCCAGGTTCTCGAGATCCGGGACCTGGCGCTCGATCAGGTCGAAGAGGTCATCGATGTGGAGCACGTCGCGGACCTGCCGGCCCTCGCCCCCGAACCCCCGGTAGTCGAGGTGCTCTCCCCAAAGGTGGCGGGCCGCCCACAGCGCCACGAAACCCTGGTCGACGCGGCCCATTTGCCAGGGACCCGCCAACACGCCGCAGCGGTAGATGACCGCGGGCAGGCCGTGCAGTGCGTGGTACTCCTGGACGAGCAGTTCGGATGCCAGCTTGGTGGCCCCGTAGAGCGAGCGACTGCCGGGCATGGGAAAGTCGCTTCGGATGCCGCGAGTCGACCAGCCCGGGCCCTCGGCACCCCGCGGAAGCTCGAGGCGTGCTCCGCGGGTCTCGAGAGGAAGCCCGCGCAAGCCAGCGATGGGATACACGCGGCTGGTGGAGAGGAAGACCAGCCCGGCGCCGTGGCGCCGGCAGAACTCCAGGCAGTTGAGGGTACTGAAGAGGTTGTTCCGGACCAGGGCGTCGCTCTCGTCGCCCTGTCCCGCCTGCACGGAAGGCTCCGCCGCGCAGTCGATTACGAGCTGGGCGGCAGCCAGCGTCGCCAGGTCCTCGGGGTTGCGGAGGTCGCCGTGGCAGAAGCGCACGCCTCCCTCGCGGAGGCGCGGGAGGGCCAGTTCGCTGCCCGCGCGCCGGAGGTTGTCGAAGGCGATCACCTCGTCGTCGACGTGACTGCGCTTCCAGTGCAGCGCGAGGGTGGAGCCCGCGAAGCCCGCTCCTCCGGTGATCAGGACCCTGCGCAATCGAAACCTCCAGGGAGGGGATCCGCCCGAAACGGTCGGCAAGCGTAACAGGAAGCCGCGCCGATCGGTGTGGTCCCAGGCGTTCTCCCCCGAAGCGGGGATTTTCCTCCGTGGGCGGCTGGCTTCGGGGTGGCTCCGGGGTTCTTCACGGCGAGGCCCCCTCCAGCTTCACACGCGCAGCCGAACCGCGTGGCCCCGGCGGCTGGCCAGGGCCAGCAGGTCCGTGAGGCGCAGCAAATTTCTCTGGTAGTCCCGGTTGTCCACCCGCACCCGGTATTCCACGGCCTCCTCTCCGCCCAAACGGGCCACCACGAACTCCCAGTTGTCGCCGTAGGTGCGGCGATCCGCCTCGTAGAGCAGCGCCGAGGTCGCCTCGAGCACTTGCTGGGGCACGATGACGTCTCGTCCTTCGCCGAGACGGCCTTCGAGGGGCAACTCGTTCAGGGCATCCAAGACGCCGTGGCCCTCGAGGGCATGGGTCGCGTTGGCGGAGAGACGCACTCGCGTGTCGATCTTCATGCTTCCGTCCGCGCCCAGCCAGACCAGCCCCGCCTCGCCCCGGCGGAAGGGCGGGGGCGGATCGTCGAATTCCTCCGCTGCGAGGTAGACGCGGCGCAAATCCGAGGCTCTCCGCTCAGCTTCGCCTGGCGCGCCGCCGTTGGGGGAGCGAATGCTCCCAGTCCGCCAGTAGCGTCCGCAGACCGGTCACCAGCAGCAACGGCTGGTCGAGCATGATGTGGTGATAGGCCTCGGGGATCTCGATGACCGGCGCCACGCGGCCCAGCAGATCGTACATCTCGTCGCCGATATCTGGGGTGACCAGGCCGTGCTCGGCGCGNAAGAGCGCTACGCGGGTCCCCACCCGAGGCAGTTCCTCCGCGGTGGCGCGCGGCGTCATGCGCTCGAAGATCACCGGGTCGAACTTCCANGTGTAACCGGCTTCCACGCGCANCAACGAGTGCCGGGCCACGTGGTCGAGCACGTAGGGGAGGGAGGAGGGTTGGTCGGGCACGGTGCGGAAGCGCTCGAGGGCCGAGGCCACGTCCGGGTAGGTCTTGGGATTGCGGAAGGAGTTTCCGGAAGCGCCCTCGGTGGCTTCGGCATCGGGCATGCGCACCGGCGAGTCGAGAATGATCGCACCGGCGATACGATCCCCGTAGTCGGCCGCGGTGACGATGGTCACGAAGCCCCCCATGCTGTGCCCCACCACGATGGGAGGCGTCTGCAACCCCGCGTGCTCGGCGACGGCCAACACCTCTCGGGACCAGACCTCGCGCGGGTAGCTGTCGCGCCGCTCGGAATCTCCGTGGCCGGAGAGGTCGAGGGCGACCACGCAGTACTCGGGGAGCAGCGGCGCCAGAAAACTCCACCAATGGGCGTGGGCGGCGCCACCGTGAACCAGCACGATGCCGGGCCGCTCCGGCTCGCCCCAGCGCAGGTAGTGGACCCGGCAGCCCTCGACCGTGACGTTGCGATCTTCCCAAGCTGTGGCCAGCGCGCGTTGGAACCAGGCCGGGGCGTTGGCCCGGGCCTCGGCCCAACGTTCTGCGCGGCTGCGGTAGTCGCTCATTGCGGCAGGGGGTGTAGCACCTCGTCGCCGCTGTGGGAGCGCGGCTGGAGGCTCCGCCGGGCACTCGATTCCGGGCTACACTGGCGCCGGTCCAGAACTGGAATTTCATCGCAACCTATTGAAAATATTGGAGTTATCATCGTGACTCGCGAAGCCGTCGTCGTCGAGAGCCTGCGCACAGGTCTCACCAAGGCCCACCGGGGTTCCTTCAACATCACCGAACCCGTCGACTACCTCGCGCACACGCTGCGCGCCGTCGCCGAGGCGGTTCCCAACCTCGACGCCGCGGAGATCGAGGACGTGGTCGTGGGCTGTGGTTTCCCGGAAGGCTGCCAGGGCATGAACACCGCGCGCATCGCCGCGATGGCGGCGGGTTTCCCCAAGGAGGTCGCTGCGACCACCGTCAACCGCTTCTGCTCCTCGGGCTCTCAGGCCGTGATGATGGCCGCGCACTCGATCCTCAACGAGGGCGCCGACGTCGCCATTGGCGCAGGCGTCGAGACCATCACCATGATGCAGGACGGCAGCCAGAACACCACGCGCCTGGCCAACAAGGCGGCCCGCGAGCGCTTCCCCGGCCTGTACTTCCCGATGGGGATCACCGCCGAGATCGTGGCCGAGCGCTACGGGGTCGAGCGCGAGGCCCAGGACGCCTACGCGCTGAAGAGCCAGCAGCGCTACGCGAAGGCGGTCGAGGAGGGCTGGATCGCGGAAGAGATCGCGCCCATGAAGGTCAACCGCAAGGTCATGAAGAAGGACGAGGAACCCTACGAGGAGGAGTTCAGCGTCGAACTCGACGAGTGCAACCGCGCGAACACCACGGCCGAGGGCCTGGCCAAGTTGTCTCCCGTCTTCAAGAAGGCGGAAGAGGGCGGCACGGTCACGGCGGGCAACGCCTCGCAGCTCTCCGACGGCGCGTCGGCGACCTTGCTGATGTCTTCCGAGAAGGCGAAAGCGCTCGGCGTGAAGCCGCTCGGCTACTACCGGGGTACCGCGGTGGCGGGTTGCGGGGCGGACGAGATGGGAATCGGCCCGGTCTTTGCCGTCCCCAAGCTGCTGGCCCGCCACGGTCTCAGCATCGACGACATCGATATCGTCGAACTCAACGAGGCCTTCGCGTCCCAGCTCCTCTACTGCCAGCGCACCTTGGAGATCCCGGATGAGAAGCTCAACCCCAGTGGCGGCTCCATCGCGATCGGCCATCCCTTCGGCATGACGGGCTCGCGGATGACGGGCCTGCTGCTGCGACAACTCAAGCGACAGGGCAAGCGCTACGGGATCGTCACCATGTGTATCGGTGGCGGCCAGGGCCTGGCTTCGCTCTTCGAGGCCGCCTAGCGCGCGTTTCCCACAGCGACGTGGGGTGCGATTTCGGGCGGACGCGGGCCAGCGGACCGCGCGGTCACCGCAGGTCCGCGTTCAGCTCTCTCCCGACACTTCGATGGCCGAGGAGTCCGGGGGCAGCCAGACCCGCGTGCCGTCGCGTCCCACGCTCACGTCGCCCGAGTAGGCGTCCGTGACGCCCTCGAGGAATGCGGCCTGCATGCCGGGCACGAGCAGGGGCGGGACCACGTGGTAGAAGAGCAGGTGCCGGGCGCCAGCCGTTTGCGCGCTCTGCGCCGCTTCGACCGGCGAAGCGTGGTAGTCGAGGATGTCGGCCATGATCTTCGCCCGGTTCTGCATTCCGTTGGCCAGGGCCGCGCGCTCCATGACTCCCACCAGCTGGGGGGCGAGTGCTTCGTGAACCAGCAGGTCCACGTCCCGGGCCATGCGTTCGATCTCAACCGACTTCCGGGTGTCGCCGCTGATCACCACCGAGCGGCCCCCGTAGTCGAAGCGGTAGCCCACCGCGGGATCGATGGGGGGGTGCTCGACACGGAAGGCGCTGACCCGGAGCCCTCCCTCCTCCCATACCGTCTGCTCAGATCCCGGGCTCGGGGTCGGGTAGGGGTGTGCGTCGAAGCCGGCCCCGGAGGAGGGAACCACCTGCTCGCCGTGGTGGGCGACCCGGTAGCCGTGGTCGGGTTCGTAGGCGGTGTTGAAGCCCCGGGCGATGCGATCCACGCCCGTCGGCCCCACCAGGGGAAGGGGCTGCTCGTGGCTTCCACCCACCCAGCGTTGCAGCGCGAGCTCGCCCAGGCCGTCGATGTGGTCCGAGTGGAAGTGGGTGAGGAAGACGGCTTCGACGGCACCCGGGGGCAGGTTCATGCCCAGCAGGTTGCGCGCCGCCCCCGAGCCCGCGTCCACCACGTAGAGTTTTCCGCCTGCCACCACGGCCACGCAGGGCCCCGAGCGCTGCGGGTCGGGGAGCGGGCTGCCGGCCCCGCAGAGGACCACGTGGATGCCATCGGGCAGCGCGGAGACGGGATCGGCGGTCATGCGCTGGATCGCGACGCGCTCCAGCAGGCGCGTCGAGAGCGGGGCGCGAAAGGCGTAGAGGAGCGCAGCGATCAGCGCCGCGAAAACCAGAACCCACGCGAAGCGTCTCATCTCTTCGATTCCCCCATTTCCGGCTTGCCCTGCCGTCCCCGGACCCTCAGCCTGGGGGATGACCTTCCGGTTGCGCCTAGCAACCGAATTCTGCCAGTTCTTCCTTCTCGAAGTTCGGTGAGTCCTCGGCGAAATCCCGGAGGCGTTCGCAGAGTTCGCCCGGCGTAAAGCGCGGGTCGCGGGCCAGGTCCGCGAGGATCCGCTCGCGGGTCTGGGCGTCGGCGGACATGCGGATGCCACCGCCGCGCTCGGTATCGAGCACCAGGAAGCGCGGCGCAGTCTTGCCCGCGTTGCTCCAGGCCTTCCAATCGGGCAGCGTCCCGTCCCGGCCGCGGCCCGGCGAACCCCGGTAGGCGTGTTCCGCCCAGTAGGACATCATGGCACCCGAGAGCGCGAGACGGCTGGTCCGATTCTCCTCGCTGGCCAGGTAGCGCGTGATGGCGCGGAGATTCCAGTCGCCCAGTACGAAGGGGATCTCGAAGGCGTGGGCGGCGCCCAACAGACGGGCCATGTCGACCCCGTAGAGACTGGGCTCCTCGTCCCAGTCGAAGCGGTAGACGAAGATGCGGGGCCCCTGGTGGGGGCGCATCGCGATCGCGATCTCGTCGGCGCCGTCGGCCTTCCAGATGCGGCTCCCGTACTCCGCGTCGCGTTCGTAGCGGGCGGGATCTCGCACTTGCGGGTAGAAGCCCAGCCAGCGCCGAACGTAATCGGGAGAGAAACTCAGGAAGAGCTTGGACTCGTCGCGGTTGGTGCCCAGGATGGTGGGGACGCGATGGTAGTCGCCCCGGGCGAAGACCGCGTGAAATTCGTCCACCGGCAGCACCGTGCCCTCGCGCACGACCAGGGGCAACTCGTTCATAGCGAGTCGCTCATCGTCGGCGAAGANCNNCATGATCTGCGCGCTGCTGCGGGCGCGCAGGTAAGCGGCGGTCTGCTGCTCGCTCCAATTCTCGAGGAGTCGGCGGGCTTCGTCGCGATCGGCCGCGCGGTCCTCGCCGACCAGCAGGCGGGCCAGGATCTCGCGCGAGCTGTAGGGGAGGCCCGGCTCCGGGGCGTCCGACCAGTTCTCGGCCTCTGCGACGCTCGCCGACCAACTGCCCCCGCTCTGGGCGATCGCGCGATCGAAGAGGCCTTCGGCCTGGGGGGAGAGCAGCAGGGTGATCACGTCGAGAGCGCCTGCGGACTCGCCGAAGACCGTCACGTTGCCGGGATCGCCGCCGAAGGCGGCGATGTGGTCCCGCACCCACTCGAGCCCGCGGACGAGGTCGAGGGTTCCAAAGTTCCCGGAGGCGTCTAGCACGTCGGCGTCGACGGCCAGGGCGGGGTGGCGGAACCAGCCGAAGACGCCCAGGCGATAGTTGAGGGAGACGAAGATGACGTCGTGCCGGTTCACCAACGCGCTCCCGTCGTAGACGTCCCCCTGGCCGAGCAGATTGGCGCCGCCGTGGATCCAGACCATGACGGGCAGACGCTCGCTGCCGGTGGGGACATCCGCGGGGGAGAAGGCGGGCGCGTAGACGTTCAGGTAGAGGCAGTCCTCGCTGCCCACGTAGAGAGCGTCGGCGTCACCGCCGTTTAGCGCCGAGGGGCGTTGTGGACACGCCGAGCCGGCCTGCACCGCCTCCCGCAGCCCCTTCCAGGGCGATAACACGCGGGGCGCGCGCCAACGCAGCGCTCCCACGGGCGCTTGGGCGAAGGGAATACCCTTCCAGACGTGGGTCCCCGAATTGCCCCGGTAGCCCACCAGCGCGCCGGCCGCAGGATCACGACGGCTGTCGGCGTCGGGCAGGGACACATCCGGGCCGCTTTCCCCGCCACAGGCGAGCAGCGAGGCCAGCGCGAAGGCCGCGCAGCATCCACGCAGCGAGGGGGGCCGAGCCGCGTCGGACGAACGCCGACTAGCCGGTGCTCGAAGGACCTTCATGGTTCCAGCGATCCCAGTGGGTGACCGTTGAGGCCGGGTCGCGTAGCGGAGGACCGAACTTGCCTTCCGGGTAGCCGACGGGGATCAGCGCGACCGTGTTCACATCTTCGGGGAGTGCCAGGATCTCGCGGAAGGGCTTCTCGTCGAGCAGGTGCAAGGTGGTGAGCACGCTTCCCAGGCCGCGCGAGCGCGCGGCCAACATCAGGTTCTGGACTGCGGGGAAGATGGAGCCGTAGTAGGTGGCCCCCCAGGCGCGGTCCTCGGGGATGGGGCCCTTGACGCAGAAGAAGATCAGGGCGGGCGCGTCGCCGATGCGTTGCGCGAGTCGCCAGGCGTTCCGGTAGATGAAGAGCTCGGACTCCGGGAAGTCCTCGCCGGCCTCGCCGTCTACCACGGGGCGCACCGAGTTCGCGGCCAACTCCTGGTAGGCCTCGCCGATGCGTCGCCGCTGGTCGGCGTCCTGCACCACCACGAAGCGCCAGTTCTGTTGGTTCTCCCCGTTGGGGGCCTGGGTGGCGGCTTCCACGAGGAAGCGCAGGTCCTCCTCGGGGACAGGGTCGACCCGCAGCCTGCGCATGGCGCGCAGGCTGAACATGGCATCGCGAAGCGTCATTTCCGACATCTACGAATCCTAGCAATCTCTTCACTGGGGCTACACGCGCGGAGTCGCCGGGGGAGAGCCGCGGCGCCCCGGCAGCCAGGGCCTGCTCTAGCGGGCGAGGGGAAGGGCGGGCGAGCGGGACTCCCGGTTGATTCCAGCGTAGAATCCCGCCGCGGCCACCTCCCCGGATCGCGTCGCTCGGGGTTCGCGGCAGCGCGCAGCGAGGAGAGCGAGATGATCCGGATGCGACTCACGCAGGCCGTCGACCGCGCGGCGGTCACCCGGGCCGGCGGGTTGGCGACCCGCATGGGCGAGCGCTCGCAGAACTGGGCGCAGTTTCGAAGCCGGGTCTCCCGCCTCGCGAAGGGCCTGGTGGATCTTGGCGTGGAGCCGGGCGACCGCGTGGCGCTGCTCGCGCACAACAGCGACCGCTACCTGGAGTGGTTCTTCGCGGTGCCGTGGGCGGGCGGCGTCTTCGTGCCCGTGAACACACGGCTGGCGGCCCCGGAGGTCGCCTACTGGCTTGCAGATTCCGGGAGCCGCCTGCTCTTCGTGGACGACGCCTTCGTGCCGATGTTGAGCGACCTGCAGGGGAAGATGGACAGCGTCGAGAAACTCGTCTACGTGGGAGACGGCCCTGCACCGGAGGGCCTCGTCCACTACGAGAGCCTCGTGGAGGGACGCGCCGAGCGAGCGGATGCCGGGCGCTCGGACGACGATCTGGCCGGGCTCTTCTACACCGGCGGCACCACCGGGGTCTCGAAGGGCGTGATGCTCTCCCACGCCAACCTGCTCGGCAATGCGCTGAACGTCGTGCCGCTGCTGGGCCTGGACGCGCAGACCCGCTGGCTGCACGCGGGTCCGATGTTCCACCTGGCCGATGGCACCGGGACCTTCGCGGTGGCCCTGATGGCGGGGGGCCATTGTTTCCTGCCGCGTTTCGAGCCGTTGGCGGCGCTGCAGGCCATCGCCCTCGAGCGGCCGACCCACGCGGTGCTGATCCCCACCATGCTCAACATGCTCGTCCACCACCCGGAGGTCGAGAACTACGACCTCTCCAGCTTGCAGATGGTCCTCTACGGCGCCTCTCCCATGCCCGAGAGCGTGATTCGTCGAGCGCTCGGCCTGATGCCCGGTGTCCGCTTCGTGCACGGCTATGGGCAGACCGAGTCGGCTCCCTTCCTCACCTCCCTGGGCCCCGAGTACCACGACCTGGAAAGTCCGCTCGCGGCGAAACTCGGCTCCATCGGACACCCGGCTCCGGGGGTGGAGATCCGGGTGCTCGACGACCAGGACCAGCAGGTGCCCCGCGGTGTGGTGGGAGAGATCTGCGCCCGCGGCATCAACGTCATGCAGGGCTACTGGAACAAGCCCGAACTCAGCGCCCAGACGCTGCGGGGCGGCTGGCTGCACACCGGGGACGGCGGCTACCTGGACGAGGAGGGATTCCTCTTCATCGTGGAC
>JABSQX010000079.1 GCA_013215615.1 Myxococcales bacterium
GCACGTCATCGGAGCCCACCTCGAGACACATCAGGTCCGGGATGCGCTTGACGTCCACCCAGCTCGAGGGTTCGCGCTGGCCCGTGCGCACCTGCACGAGCAGGTCGGTGCCCCCCGCGAGGACACGCGACTCGGCGTCGGCACCCAGGAGTGCCACGGCCTCGTCGACAGAACGCGGCGCCTGGTAGGGAATGCTCTGCATGTCTCTCCTGCTTGTCCACTCGTGATCGAAGTCCGGCGCCCTGCTTCGGGCCAAGAGGCCGGCCAGAACGCGCTCGGAAGCCGCACCCCATTATACTCGCAGAGTCCCGCAGGGCCGCCATCTACTTTCGGCACGTGGGCGGCCCGTGGGCGTCTAGCGGGCGGTGCGCTCGGCACGGCCGGGAGCTGCGAAGAGGAGCGCCCCCGCGGCCACCACCAGCATCCCCCCCAGGATCCACGGCAGGTCGTCGGAGAGGGGAACGGCCGCGCTCGGCGCGGCGCAGACCGCGGGGCCGGCGGGCACCCAGTTGGCGCGATCCCAGTCGCCCTTCGCGCACCAGGTGTTGGCGTCGATGGGAGCGAGGCCGATGATGTTGTTCAGGCAACCCAGCGAGTTGGTGTCGGTGTCCGCAAAGCTCGCGAAGCCATCCTGCCGGTAGTCGCCGCTGGCCACCACGCCCGACATGAAGGACGTGCAGTCCGCGTGGGCAGTGCCCGCCGGGAAGAGCGCATTCGCCCCCACGCAGTGCTTCAGTGCGTACACGCAGTAGTTGATGACGTTGGGCTCGACGATGTCCGAGCACAGATCGCTCACGGAGACGGGGCTCGCGTGGCCGCAGTGCAGGCCGTAGGCGTTCGACTGAGCGAGTCCCTCCACCACGGCCGCCTGCAGGTGGTGGTTGCGGCACTGCACGGTATCCCCGTAGCCGAAGACCTGGTCGGTCTGGGAGACGCCGGCGAGCACGCTCTCCGGGTAGACCGCGCAGGCAGCCTGGCACTCGCTGTTGGAAGGCGCCCCGCCGCTGCTGAAGAGCGAGGTGCCCGTGAGCAGGGGATTGTGGGTGCTGGTGCAGACCTGCAGGGCGAGATCGCAGTACACGTCGCAGAAGCTGCCGCAGGCGCCACCGCCGCCCAGGGCTGCGGCCGCGCAGTGCGCCTCCCGCGTGGCCCCGCTGGTGCTGCCCGCCTGGTCGGCATGGTGGATGCGGCAGGCCAGCGTGTTGTTCGCGGTGTCGCCGGCGCTCCCGATGGGCACCACGTCGAGAAAGGGGTGCCCGCAGTAGTCGAGACAGAAGGCTTCGTCGTGAACGACCTCTGCGGGGCAATTCGTGCTCAGCAGATCGCACCACGCCGCGCAGGTGAGCGCCTGCGCACCGGCACTGGCGGCGAAGAGCGGCGAGAGTGCGGCCAGCAGCAGCCAGCGCCAGGGGCCCCGGGGCTCTCGTGAAGAAGACTCCATGCGCTAGCGAGTCTAGCCGAGAACGAAAACGCCGAGTCCGAAAAAGCGGACGTCGGGCGCTCAGGCGCCCCGACCGCGCACCAGTCGACCCGGACGCGCGCCGGTGTCCGCGCCCTCCTCGCGAATCACCTCGCCCGACAACAAGGTGTACGCGTAGCCGCTCGCCCCCTGGGCGAGGCGCCGCGCTCCGGTGGGCAGGTCGTAACGCATCTCGGGGGGCTCGCAGGCCAGGGCCTCGAAGTCGATCACGTTGACGTCCGCCTTCATGCCCGGCTGCAAGAGGCCGCGATCCCGCAACCCGAAGAGCGCCGCCGGTTCGCTGCTGAGCGCCCGCACCATCCAGGGCAGCGGCAGCCCTTCGCCGGACTTCCGATCTCGGCACCAGTGCGTGAGCATGGACGTGGGCGCGCTGCCGTCGCACACCGAGCCGCAATGTGCGCCCGCGTCGGAGAGGCCGAGCACCGACTGCGGGTGGAGGACCATCTCGCGCACCGCCTCGAGGTCCTGCCCGGGGTAGTTCATGACCACGTAGAGGAGGAACGCGCGGCCCTCCTGCTCGAGCAGCAGGTCGTAGAGGACGCCGCGCGGATCTCCTCCGCGCTGCCGGGCGACGGCCGCGAGACTCTGCTCGGGAGCCGGCTCGTAGTCCGGGCGGTCGCCCAGGCGGTAGAGGTGCTCGGGCGCGAAGTCGTAGAAGTCGCCGAAGGGGTCGGCGGGATCGGGGGGCAGGGGGTCCTCGGCGAGGATGCGCGCCCGGGTCTCCGAGTCCGCGAGCCGCACGACGCGCTCGGCGAGGGGCAGCTCCGCGAGTTCCAGGTAAGCGGGGCAACGCGCAAAGGGGTGGAGGCCCTGAAAGCCCACCAGCACGCTGTGCGGGCGGCCCAGCACCATCGGGTGCACGCGGGCGCCGCGCTCCGCCCCGGCCTCGATCATCGCGCAGAGCCTCCCCCAATGTTCGGGGTCGTCGTGGTTGATCGCGAAGTTGAAGGTGAAGGGCACCGACAGTTCGACGGAGAGTTCCAGCATCGTCGCCAGGTCTTCCTCGATGCGTTCCGGCTCCTCGAAGGAGTTGGGGAGCGCGAGCTGGAAGATGGCACCCCCCGCTTGCTGCAGGACCTCCGCGAAGGCGCGCAGCTCCCCCCAGCTCGCGTAGGTGCTTGGCACCGGGATGCCCTCGAGGGAGAGATGCATGCTGGTGCGCGAGGTCGAGAAACCCAGCGCGCCGCTCGCGAGCGCCCCGCGCGCCAGTTCCACCATGGCGGCGAGTTCCGCCGGGGTGGGCTCCTCGCGTCCCTCGCAGCGGTCGCCCATCACGTAGGCGCGGATCGGGCCGTGGGTGGCGAGGGTCGCGATGTCCATGGCGCGCGGCTGCGCGTCGAGTACGTCCATGAACTCGTGGAAGTGCTCCCAGCCCCAGGGCAGCCCCTCGGCGAGGGCGGCGGCCGGGATGTCCTCGACACCCGCCATCACACCGATCAGCCAGTCGTGGCGGTCGGGGCGCGCCGGCGCGAAGCCCACCCCGCAGTTGCCCGTGACCACCGTGGTGACCCCGTGGTGCGAGGAGGGATCCAGCAGGGGATCCCAGGTCATCTGGGCATCGAAGTGGGTGTGGGGGTCGACGAAACCCGGCACCACCAGCCGGCCGTCGGCGTCGATCTCCCGCGCCCCGCGGCTCGACACCCGCCCGACTTCCGCGATCCGATCCCCTTCGAGCGCGACGTCGGCGTGGAAGGCTTCGGAACCCGAGCCGTCGATCACCCTGCCGCCCCGGATCACCACGTCGAACATTGGCTGCCTCTCCCGATCGCGAGAGCATGGCACGACTTGGGGTGCGCCGCCGAAGGCCCGGCGAGGGGGCGCCGCTCAGAAGCCGTAGAGCCTGCGGGCATTGTCGCGGGTGAGCTTGCGCTTCTGCGCTTCGCTCAGGTCGTCGCGCTCGGTGAGGGCCCGCAGCGCGCCGGGGTAGATGGCGTCCGAGTGCGGGTAGTCGGAGGCCCACAGGATGCAGTCCTCGCCCGCCACCCCCGGGGCGAGTTGCGCGCCCGCCGCCATCGCGAGGTAGCGCTCGTCGGGATCGCAGCTGAAGAAGAGGCGGCCCTCGTCGAGGTAGGCGCTGGGCACGCGGCGCAGCCCGGTCTCGAGGCCCGGGCGTACCGAGTAGGTGGCGTGCTGCTCGTCGAGGCGGTCCACGAACCAGGGCAGCCAGCCCACCTGGGATTCCAGGAAGGCCACGCGCAGCCGCGGGAAGCGATCCAAGAGGCCCCCGTAGATGGCGTCCATGCAGGCCAGCATGCCCGCGAAGGAGTGCACGACGTGGGTGCGCAGGAAGTTGTAGCCGAAGTTCTCCTCGAGCAGGGCTTTCACGCCGTGGGGGATGTGCACGAGCAGGGGGACCCCCAACGCCTCGGCGGTGTCGTAGAGGGGGTGGAATCGCTCGGCGTCGCAGCTCCAGCCGCGCACCGAGGCCTTCATGAAGAAGCCCACGAAGCCGTCGTCCGCAACCGCGCGCTGCAGTTCGGCGCGCGCTGCGTCGATGTCGTCCAGTGGCAGCAGCGCCACGCCCTTGAGGCGCGCCGGATCCCCCGCGCAGTAGTCCGCGAGCCAACGGTTGTAGCCCCGGCAAACCGAGGGGCTGTAGGCCTCCTGGTTGAGCCCCAGCTCCGTGCCAAAGAGCACCGCCACGTCGATGCCCTCGGCGTCCATCACCGCCAGGCGCGCCTTGGGGTCCCAGCCCCCCTCCCCCTTGTTGCGCTGGCGGATGGCGTCGTAGATGGCCTCCTTGTCGACGCCCTCGCGCTGCTGCCAGTGGCGGCGGTTGTCGACGATGAGCGACTCCATGCGCTCGGCATCGACGCGCTCGAAGTAGTCGAGCCAGCCTTCTGCGGCTTCCATCAGCACGTGTCCGTCGGCGTCGATGACCGGCGCTTCAGGGTCTTGCACGACGCCTCGGCGCGCTTCGACGCGCACGGCCTCGTTCTTCGCGAGGGGTCTTCATGGGCTCTCCCTCGCGGTCGTGCGCAACTAGAGGATGGAAAAGAGCAGCAGTGCGGCCACCGCGCCCAGCACTCCGTTGCGCTTGAGGTCGGCGGGGCGGATCCCCGCCAGCGATGCGATGGGGGCGGCGCCGCCGTGGCAGCGCGAGATCACGGGGAACTCGACGGCGCTGGCAAAGACCGCGAAGCCGAGCGCCCCCGCGAGCAGCGCCACGCGTCCGGCCGTCTCGGGCGGCAGGAAGATCGCAATCAGAAGCACCACCATCCAGTGGGCGAGGTTGCCCCCCACCCCCATGGCCTGGAAGTGCCGGGTTTCGCTTCGCGCGAAGTCGAAGTTGAAGAGCGGCAAGGGCAACGTTACGGGCGTCAGCGGCGCCGTGCCCCCGGAGAGACGCGCTCCCGCGAAGTGCCCCCACTCGTGGAAGAGCCCCGCCGTCAGGACCCCCACCAGGAGGCCATCGGCGACCGAGAGCAGCCACGCGAAGCCCGTGCCCGACAACAGCATCCAGGCGTCGGCCGCAGCCCAGAGCGAGAGTGCGGCGAGCAGCAGCGCCACGTCGCGAAGCACCGCGAGCGGCAGGGAGGCGGCATCGGCCGGGGCCTCGGCGGCCGCCTGGGCGGTGTCTGCTCCCATCTCTTCGGACATCGGAAACCCTCCAGCTGCACGGCCGTTTCGCGCAGGACAGCATAGCCGCTGCGGCGACGTCCGGGACGGCGATGCGGGGCCGCGGAGCCGGGCATTTCGGGCTATCCATTTCCGACGCGCGGCTCCCTACGCCGCGAGGAGGTGGTCATGCTCGGTTTCCGTAAAGCGACGACCCGCTGGATCTGGCTCGGGCTCCTGGCAAGCCTGTGGTCACTCGCCACGCCGGTCGGCGCGGAGCCCCGGCAGCTGCTCTGGGGAGACACGCACCTCCACTCCAGCAACTCCTTCGACGCCTACCTGAACCAGAACGTGTCCGCGGACCCGGACACCGCCTACCGCTACGCGAAGGGCCTGCCGGTCATCTTCCCCTCCCACCGGGCCCGGGTCCAGATCGAGACTCCGCTGGATTTCCTGGTGGTCTCCGACCACGCCGAATACCTGGGCGTGATGCGGCACATCATGGAGCGCGGCATCCCCACCGAGGACCTCGGTTGGATCGACACCCTGAAGGCCTGGTACATCGAGTGGTGGCTGAACGATGTGATGGAAAACGACGAGGGGATGGCGGCCTTCAGCTCGCTGCTGCCCGACGCGACTTCGGTGGAAGAGGCCGCCGCCCGTCCCCCGCAGTCCGCGATTCCCGGAAGCGAGACCATGCAGCGCACGGTCTGGCAGGAGGCCATTCGAATCGCCGACGCCCACGACGATCCCGGGCGTTTCACGACGCTGATCGGCTGGGAGTGGAGTTCGATCCCAGCCGGCGCCAACCTGCACCGGGTGGTTCTGACCAGTGCGGATTCGGAAGTCGCGTCACGCTTCCAGCCCACCAGTTCTTCGGAGAGCATGTATCCCGAAGACCTGTGGAAGTGGCTGGAAGAGACCTCGGAACGAACCGGCGCCGAGTTCGTGGCAATCCCCCACAACTCCAACATCTCCAAGGGCTACATGTTCGCGGAGACGAGCCTGCGCGGCGCACCTTATGACGCGGAGCTCGCGCGCACGCGCATCAAGTGGGAGCCCGTCGTCGAGGCCACGCAGTTCAAGGGCGACTCCGAGACCCACCCGGATCTCTCCCCCGACGACCCCTTCGCGGATTTCGAACTCTACCCCCACTACATCCAGCAGAACCCGCCCCCCTACCGCGCGCACGTCGGCGACTACCTGCGGCCCGCACTGCTGCGCGGCTTGGCGATGGAGCGGCGCGTCGGCGTCAACCCCTTCCAGTTCGGAATGATCGGCTCCACGGATTCCCACACGGGCATGTCCTCCGCCGAGGAGCCCAATTTCTGGGGGAAGTTCCCCCGCGACTCGATTCCCGAAACCAAGGCCACTCGCTGGCGCGGGAGCTCGGGCCCCTCGGGCTGGTCGATGTCCGCCTCGGGACTCGCCGCGGTCTGGGCGGAAGAGAACAGCCGCGACGCCATCGTCGAGGCGTTGCGACGCCGCGAGGTCTACGCGACCACCGGGCCCCGCATCGCGGTGCGCGTGCAGGCGAGCTGGGATCCCGCAAGTGCCGAGACGCCCGCGTCGGAAAGCGTCCCCATGGGCGGAGAACTCCCCGCGGCCCCCGCAGGCGCCGCACCCCGAATTTCCGTGCAGGCCCTCGCGGACCCGAAGGGCGCCTACCTCGACCGCATCCAGATCATCAAGGGCTGGATGGACGCNGNNGGAGCGACCCACGAGCGCATCTTCGACGTCGCGGCCTCGGACGGTCGCGTCCCCATGGTCCAACGCGTCGAGCGCGGGTCGGACGCCGAGGGAGGCACCCACGAGCGCGTCTTCGATGTCCCGGCCTCCGACACGCAGGTCGCGGAGGGCGCGGGGCAACTCGCGGCGGTGGGAAACACGGTGGACCCCAATACCGGGCGCTATCGCAACGACATCGGCAGCCCCGAACTCAGCGCCTCCTGGAGGGATCCCGACTTCGACCCCGCCCAGCCCGCCTTCTACTACGCGCGGGTGATCGAGATCCCCACCCCCCGCCACTCGCTCTTCGATGCGCTGGCCCTGGGCCTGGACCCCAGGGAAATCCGGGGAGCCTGGTGGATCCAGGAGCGCGCCTACACGTCCCCCGTCTGGTACAACCCCTAGTCTCCGCGCCTGCGGAGATCCGCGGGGAAAACGCTACTGTGGGGGTCAGCGGGGCGGCACCGCAGCGCGAAGAAATCGCAGTCCCGCGACAACCACTGGATGGGGGGAGGTAGCGGCAGCAGGTAGGCGCATGGACCTCAGCCCGTGGCGGAGGGAGCTTCGGCTCCGCGACGCGATCCGATTCGCCGTGCTCGCGCTTGCCTGCACGTGGGCGCTGGCCTTGTCGCCGGCAGCCGCCTTCGCCCAGGCCGCCGACTTCACCCTCGTCGCCCTGCCCGATACCCAGTACTACACCTGCGATAGCGGGAGTGCCTCCTGCGCGAACGACCTCGGGATCTTCGCCTCCCAGACCAGCTGGGTCGACGCGAACCGCGACTCCCTGGACATCCGCTTCGTCACCCTCCTCGGTGACTGCGCGCAAAACGGCAACATCGCGAGCGAGTACGAGATCGCCGACGCGGCCTTTCAGACCGTCGAGGCGGCCACCAGCGCCGATCACCCCGACGGCCTTCCCTTCGGGATCGCGGTCGGCAACCACGACCAGTTCCCCACCGCCGATCCCGGCAGCATCCCCAGCATCGGCGACGTCAACCATCCCGACCAGGCGACGACGACCACCACCTACAACGACTACTTCGGCACCGATCGCTTCTGCCCGGCTTCGGTCTGCCGCTCCTACTACGGGGACCACTTCGGGATCAACAACGACAACCACTACCAGCTCTGGAACGCCAACGGCTACGAGTTCATCGTGGTGCACGTCGAGTACATGTCGTCGAACACCGCGCTGCGCGAGGCCGTGATCGCCTGGGCGAACGGCGTCCTCAGCGCGCACAGCGACCGCCGCGCCATCGTGGTGACCCACTACGTGCTCAACTCGAGTGCGAATTTCGGAAACCAGGGTTCCGCGCTCTACGAGGGCCTCAAGGGGAACCCCAATCTCTTCCTGATGCTCGCGGGGCACATCGACGGCGAGAGCCGGCGTTCCGACACCTTCGAGGGCAACACCGTCCACAGCCTGCTCTCCGACTACCAGAACCGCAGCAACGGCGGCAACGGCTGGCTGCGCGTCCTGACCTTCCAGCCGAGTCAGAACCGGATTTCCGTCCAGACCTACTCGCCCTTCCTGGACGCCTTCGAGACCGACGGCAGCAGCGAGTTCACGATCGGCTACGACATGAGCGGCGGCTTTCCCGGTGCCGAGACCGAAACCGCCGTCTTCCAGCAGGGCAGCGACGGCTACACGGGCACGGTGGACAGCTACATCCAAGTGAGCACCGCCGCCCACGGCGACGAGGATCACCTCTTCTGGGATGGAAGCCCGCTGAAATACGCGCTGTTGCGCTTCGAGAACCTCTTCAGCAGCAACGGCGGTTCGATTCCCGCGGGCGCAACGATCACCTCGGCGACCCTCGACTACGTGGCCGACGACAACGGCAACGCGGCCGACGTACACGCGATGAGCATCGACTGGGCGGAGACGGTGGACTACGCGAACTTCGGCGCGAGCCCCGGAGCCCAGGCGGGCGAGGACTACGCGCCCACCTCGCTCGGCCAGGCCTCGGGGAACGCGCCCGGCGCCAGCCGCACCGAGCACTCCCTCGACGTCACCGCGGCCGTGGCGGCCTGGTCGGCCGATCCGGGCAGCAACCACGGCTTGATCTTCGCACCGACCGGCAACAGCGGCACCGGCCTGCGCTCCAGCGAATACGCGGTCTCCGCCGACCGCCCCCGGCTCAGCGTCCGCTACCTGTCGAGCGGCTGCGTGCTGGATGCCGACTGCAACGACTCGCTGGCCTGCACCGCGGACGCCTGCGTGGGCGGCGTCTGCGAGAACGTCGCGATCTTGGACTGCTGCGCGTCCGACGCCGAATGCGCGGATGCGAACGAGTGCACGGTGGACTCCTGCGACCTCGGCACGAACACCTGCGAGAGCGCCCCCACGTCCCCGGATTCGCCCTGTGGCAACCCCGGCGACGAGTGCACGAACGCGGACACTTGCGACGGCGCCGGCGCGTGCACGCAGAACGGGTTCGAGGAGAGCGGCCAAGCTTGCGGCGACGCGTCAGCCACCCAGTGCGACGAGGCGGACAGCTGTGACGGCGCGGGCGCCTGCCAAGCGAATCGGATTGCGCCGGGGACGGCCTGCGGCGACCCGAGCGTGGCCAGTTGCAACGCGGCGGACAGCTGCGACGGCGCGGGCACCTGCCAGCCGAACCTGGCGGTGCCGGGCTCTCCTTGCGATGACCTGGGTGACGAGTGCACGAACGCGGACAGCTGCGACGCTGCGGGCGCCTGCACGGACAACGGCTTCGTGGCTGCCAGCGCCGCCTGTGGCGACGCGAGTGTGAGCGAATGCGACGCGGCGGACAGCTGCGACGGTGCGGGCACCTGCCAGGCCAATCCGCTGCCCATCGATACGCTCTGCGGCACCACCGGCGACCTCGTGTCGATCGGGTCGAACTGGCTCTATCTCGACGATGGAAGCGACCAGGGCAGTGCGTGGCGGGCCCCCGCCTTCGCGGACGGAGGCTGGGCCTCCGGACCCGCACAGCTCGGCTACGGGGATCAGGACGAGGCCACCGTGGTCGACGGCGGCCCGAGCAACGCACGGCACATCACCACCTACTTCCGAACCCACTTCGGCGTCATCGATCCCGCGGCCACCGCAACCCTCAGCCTGCGGATCTTGCGCGACGACGGCGCCGTCGCGTACCTGAACGGCAGCGAGGTGTACCGCGGCAACATGCCGGGCGGCAGCATCGGCTTCGACACGACGGCGTCGTCCACCGTAAGCGGGGCCGCGGAATCGAGCTTCGATTCGATCGCCGTCTCCCCCACCCTCCTGGTAGCCGGCGACAACGTAGTCGCGGTGGAGATCCACCAGGCCAACTCGACGAGCTCGGACATCAGCTTCGATCTCGAACTCGTCGGCGTGATCGACCCGGTCGGAAGCGTTTGCAACGGGGTGGACAGCTGTGACGGAGCCGGCGCCTGCGGGGCGAACCTGGCGGCCTTCGGGGCACCCTGTGGCGACCCGACCGCGGGTGCGTGCAACGGGGCCGACGGCTGTGACGGCGCGGGCGCCTGTCTCGCGAACCTGGCGGCGCCGGGAGCGAGTTGTGGCGACCCGGCTTCGAGCGACTGCAACGGAGCCGACAGCTGCGACGCCGCGGGTGCCTGCCTGCCGAACCTCGCGGCGCCGGGAGCGAGTTGTGGCGACCCGGCCTCCGGCGACTGCAACGGGGCCGACAGCTGCGACGCCGCCGGAACCTGCCTGCCGAATCTCGCCGAGCCGGGCACGAGTTGTGGCGACCCGGCTTCGAGCGACTGCAACGGGGCCGACAGCTGCGACACCGCCGGAATCTGCCTGCCGAACCTGGCGGCGCCGGGCGCGACTTGTGGCAACCCGGGCGATTCGTGCACCGACCCGGACAGTTGCGACGATGGGGGCTCTTGCAGCGTGGGACTACCGCTCGACTGCGATGACGGGGACGAGTGCACGGCCGACGCCTGCGACCAGCTCATGGGCTGCTCGAATACGCCGATCTCGAACTGCAACGTGGCCGTGCCCGCGGCGTCGCGCGGCGGAGACGCCCTGATCGCCTTGATGCTGCTGGCCTCGGCGTTCGTCGCATTCCAGGGATGGCGCCCGAGATCGAGCTGATCTCGAGCCGGGCGCAACGGCCCCCTGCCGCCCCCGCTCCCCTCAGCGCAGACCGAAGTCCCAGCCGTCCCCTACCTGGTAGGCGCGCAGGATGCGGCGCGCGGTGGTCATCACGTGCACCTCGTCGGGACCATCGTAGATGCGCGCGAAGCGCGCGCGGCGATACATACCCTCGAGAGGCGTGTCCTCGGTGACGCCCCGAGCGCCCTGCACCTGGATGGCCCGGTCGATCACGTTGTGGAGCATCTGTGCGCCCATCACCTTGATGAGGCCGATCTCCACCCGAGCCTCCTCGCCCTGATCGATCTTCTGCGCGGCGTGCAGGGTCAGCATGCGGGCCGACTGGATCTCGCAGGCGCTGTCGAAGACGAACTTCTGGATCTGCTGGTGCTCGCCCAGCGGCTTCCCGAAGGCCACGCGCTCGTTGGCGCGCTCGCAGAGCAGGTCGTAGGCGCGCTGCGCCTGGCCGAGCCAGCGCATGCAGTGGAAGATGCGCCCGGGACCCAGCCGGCGCTGGGCGATCCGGAAGCCCGCGCCGCGGGGGCCCAGCAGGTGGCTCTCGGGCACGCGCACGCCCTCGTAGCGAACCTCGCAGTGCCCCCCGTAATGACCCATCACGCGCACGTCGCGCACGATCCGGTAACCCGGAGAATCCGTGGGCACCACGATCATGCTGAAGGCATCGTGGTCGGGCGCGTCGTCCTCGGTTCGGCACATCACCGTGGTATAGGCGGCCCGATCGGCGCCGCTGGTGAACCACTTGTGGCCGTCGATCACCCAGTGGCCGTCCTCGAGCACGGCGCGCGTGCGCAACTGGGTGGGGTCGGAGCTGGCGACGTCGGGCTCTGTCATCGCGAAGCTGGGAAAGATCTCACCGGCCACTAGAGGCGCGAGGTAGCGCTCGCGCCATTCGTCGGAGGCGAACTCCTTGAGCATGATGGAATCCTGCAAGGAGTGCGTACCCAGGGCCACGGTCGCGTACTCGGAACGCCCCACTACCTCGTTGACGTACACGTAGTCGAGGAAGGGCAGGCCCTGGCCGCCGATCTCCTTGGGATGGCCCAGTGCCCACAGGCCCTCCCGTTTGGCCTCTTCCATCAGGTCCTTCATCACCGCCTGCGCCTCGGCGCCACCGCGCTCTTCCAACTGCGACTCGACGGGATAGACGCGGGACTCGATGAAGTCCTGCACGCGCTTGCGTATCTCGAGCAGGTGATCGGGAATCTCGAAACTCATGCGGTCCTACTCCCCTCGTCCCCAAGCAATGGGCCCCGCCGCTCCGGAGAACGACGGGGCCCGCTAAAGTGCGCCGGCTGCGATCCGCTGCCGTAGCCCAGGCGTGGATTCACTGCGACTACGAGATGTTGTCGCTGGCCGCCTTCACGGTCTTGACGATCACCGCCGCCACCTTGTAGGGGTCGGCGTTCGAGGCCGGCCGACGATCCTCGAGCCAGCCCTTCCAGCCCGCTCCGACGGTGGCGACACCGATGCGGATGGAAGCGCCGCGGTCGAAGACGCCGAAGCTGAACTTGTCGATGGACTGGGTCTCGTGCTCGCCGGTCAGGCGCTGGTCGTTGTCCGCGCCATACACGGCGATATGCTCCGCGACCACCGGCTCGAAGGCCTTGCAGATCTCCTCGAAGGTCGATTGGCTCCCGCAGGTACGCAGCAGGTTGTTCGAGAAGTTCGCGTGCATTCCCGAGCCGTTCCAATCGCCCTTGATGGGCTTGGGCTCCCAATTGATCGCGTAACCGTAACGCTCCGCGGTGCGCTCGAGGATGTAGCGGGCCACCCAGGTGTGGTCGCCAGCGTTCTTGGCGCCCTTGGCGAACACCTGGAACT
This sequence comes from Myxococcales bacterium, assembly GCA_013215615.1. Taxonomy (GTDB): domain Bacteria; phylum Myxococcota_A; class UBA9160; order UBA9160; family SMWR01; genus JABSQX01. Next base: position 12,681 of record JABSQX010000079.1, read on the forward strand.
CCCACTGGCCCAGCATCACCTCGGCGTTGATGCCCTCGACGTTGACTCCCGCCTCCAGGCAGAGGTCGAGATGCTCCTCGACGATCTCGCGTCCCACCGCGTTACCCGCGCCCACCGAGCAGTAGTAGGGCCCCTGCGGACCCGGGTACCCCTCGGCGGGGAAGCCGACGGGACGGTCATTCTCGTTGTCCCAGATGCAGTACTCCTGCTCGAAGCCGAACCAGAAGTCCTCGTCTCCGTCGTCGATGCTCGCGCGACCGTTCGAAGCGTGCGGGCTGTTGTCGGCGTTGAGGACCTCGGTCATCACGAGGTAGGAATTCTTTCGGCCCGGATCCGGGAAGATCGCTACGGGCTTCAGCACGCAGTCGGAATCGCTGCCTGCAGCCTGCTCGGTAGAAGATCCGTCAAAATTCCAGATGGGTGCGTCCTTGAGCTTGCCACTGAAATCGTCGACCACCTTGGTCTTGCTGCGCAAACTCTGTGTCGGCGTGTAGCCGTCCAGCCAGATGTATTCGAGCTTGGTCTTGGCCATTTCGATTGAACCTCTTTGTTGGTCGAAGCATTGGGGGTTGATCGGGAGGTCGAATCCGCGCGTCGCCAGGGCGAGCAGAACCCCAGTTCGTGCTCGCTGGCGCCGCGGATCCCGCGATGGGACTCAACCCATGGCCACTGGGGCGATGAGCAGAAATCCGAGACGCGGGGATATATAGCAACGAATCCGCATGGCTCGACAGGCGTGCCGCAGCACCCGGAAGGCAGGCGAGGACCCGGTGACGCGCCGACGCGAGGAAGGGCTCAAGAAACGCGCATAATGCCCTGATTTTGCTCAGCCATCACGCCTCGAAACCTCCGCTTCGAGCACCCTTCTCCGGGGATTTCGAGCCTCCCGGGGTGCTCTTGGAGCGCCCCTCGGCGTCGAGGGAAGGGGCGCGATAGCCTCCTCGAAGTGCTGGAACGAACCCGACGCCGCGACGCGGCCCGGCTCGCGGGCATCGTGGCAGTCGGGAGCCTCGCCGCTTGCGGCGTCGC